>NZ_CALMPC010000079.1:0-10299 GCF_937872235.1 uncultured Thermomonas sp. | reverse complement strand
GAGCTGATGGCATGGCGCGAGCGGGCACGGGAACGATGCGAGGCGGAGTGATGGTCGGATTGGGGTATGGGTATTCTCCTGCTACTTCTGGTTGGCCTCTGGGTTGCCGCCGTCTGTTTACTCGGGGTCAGCGGCATCGCCACGCTGGTGCGCGCCATCTGCCCAGCTGGCTGGCTTGCGGATGGCCATCCTTCGCCCGCCGACAGCGATGTGTTGATCCGCTGGGACGATGGCAGCGTGACCACGCATGGCCAAGCCCGCGAGCTTGCGGAATGGATGCGAAAAACCCGCAAGCAGAGGCCGGCAGCGGCACAATCCGCAAAGCCCACAAAGCAGAGCAACAATGCGGCTTGGTGGGAAAAGCACGAACGCAAACGCCGGTTGCGCGCAGCGATAGCCGAGCACAACCGCAAGCCGAAGCAGCCGCGCTATTTGCCCTGACCGTACTGCTGGGCGCCATGGTGATGTGCCATGGCTAATCCGCTGCACCTGAAAGTTGTTTTAGAGGCGCTCGACAAGGCCACTGGCCCAATCAACGATATCGTGCGCAACAGTAAAGGGCTGCAACGGGCATTCGTGGCAAATGCCGAAGCGTTCAAAAAGCTCAAGATCGAGCAACGCGATATCAGCGCATAGCGCAAGGCCCTCACCCATCGATCTACCGTTTTGCCCAATTGAAATAGTCAAAGAAATCAGCTCATGGCCCGCATCGAAACACAAATACAGCATCGAGGAGGCATTCAGGGAGTGCTTCTCCCCCAACAACACGCGGGAACTGGCGCGATCAGGCAAAAAAAACCCCAACCGAGAACGGTTGGGGTTTTGTTATTGGTGGAGGTGGGGGGAATTGAACCCCCGTCCGAAGATGCTCCATGCCCGGCACTACATGCTTAGCGCGGTGTTTGGTCTCGAATGCCGGCAACACACCGTGCGAAGCACGCCGTCATCCACACCCGCTAAATTTTGGATCCGGTTGGCGGGTCGCCGCCGGAACCTATCCTGTGATGATGACCCTACATCCACGAGCACAGGCACAAGTGGGTTCGGGGCTAGGCCTTAAGCGGCCAGAGCGTAGTTGTCGTCGTTGGCAACTAGAGTTTTGCAGCTGGATTTACGAGGAAAGCTACCCCCTCGGCATGCGCCGTGCGATTTCGCTACCCCCGTCGAAGCCAGTGCACCCCCGGGAATGTCGCTATCACCGACTCTTGCAGTATAGGGACGCGGCGCGGATACACAAGTCAGCGCGTAACCGCGGTTCATCCTGCATCGGATTTTCCCTGTTCGCCAGTATGCTCAGCCGCTGCAATCGCCACAACAAACCGATGGCTGCAATTCCACGCGGGTAGCCGTAATCCCCGTCTGTGCCAACACCGCTGCCAGCTCTTCGGCGTTGATCCATGCGGTTACCCGCAGCGCGCCATCGGTGGGGTCTTGATCCACCAACGCGGCCGGATCTGCCTCCCGAATGGCATCGTCAATCACGGCAAGATCAGGGGCCGCCGTGGCCAGCGTCACTCGATATTCCATGTCGTTTTCCCGTCAAACACGCGCGATGCAGCGTACGCAGAAGATTGTGCGCGCGCATCCACTGCCGTGAGTTGACCAAGGTCAAGCTTGCCCTACCCTCACAGCATCCGCTTCAGGGTGTCGTCATGACGGCCAAAATGGTGCCAAAGTGCCGCCAGGACGTGTGCACCGATGACCCAGTAAAACACTTCACCAATGGTGCCGTGCAAATCTTCCAGCTGGTGTGCCAGCTCTTCGTTTTCCGGCAATAGGGCCGGCAGCACGATGCTGGTAAACGGAATCATGATCTCTTTGCCATCGGTCCAAACCGTGGCCAGACCCAGCAGCGGCATCACGATGAAAAATGCGTACAGCACCAAATGCATCAACTTCGAAGCCATGCCGGTGATTTTGTCCAGCGGCGGCGTGATAGCCGGCGCACCGCCGCGCAAGCGGGCGGCAAGCCGAACCCAAACCAGCAAGAAGATGCTGATGCCTACCCAGAAATGCCCCTGCATCATCGCAACACGGCCACCGCTACCACGAGGAAAGATGCCGCGCTGCTCAATCAGCACGTAGGCCAAGACAATCAAAATCGCCGTCAACCAATGCAGGCGACGCAATACCGGGGTGTAGCGCGGACGTGTAATGGCATTCATACGGTGATCTCCAAGGTGGAATATTTCGATCATGAGCGATGTCACGCGGAAATGGTTGACACCGATCAAGTCGCAGACTGAACCAGCAATTGATCGAGCCTTGCATCTTTGTCCTGCCACACGGTATTCATCCAGCGTTGGAAACGCACACGGAATTCGCGATCGTTCTGGTAGTCGCCGCCAATGAATTCCTGCGGAATCTCGCGCTGGCGCACATCCACCCGCACGACAGGAATCCGGTTCATCAACAGATCCAGCAGGGCGGGTTTGCCCGCAGGATAGGCGATGCTGACATCCAAGATGGCATGCAAGCCCTGCCCCATCGCATCCAGCACGAAGGCCACCCCACCCGATTTGGGTTTGAGCAGATGCTGATACGGTGAGTCTTGTTTGGCATGCTTGTCGGACGTGAACCGGGTGCCTTCCACAAAATTCATGATGGCAATCGGAATGGCACTGAATTTCTCACACGCACGCCGGGTGGCAGCGATATCGCGGCCAGCCAGCGCCGGATTCCTGGCCACTTGCTTGGGGCTGTAGCGGCCCATGAACGGGAAATCCAGTGCCCACCATGCCAGCCCCAGCAATGGCACCCAAAACAGTTGCCGCTTCAGAAAAAAACGCAGCAATGGAATGCGCCGGTTGAAGGCTTTTTGCAAGGTCAGAATGTCCACCCAGCTCTGGTGATTGGCCAACACCAGATAGTGCCCCCCCATGTGAAACCCGCTGTCACCGGAAAGTTGCAGGCGGGTATCGGTGAGATGGGTCCACATCCAGTTGTTTACCCCTATCCAGCTTTCGGCCAGTCCGCTCAACAGCGGGTTGCAAGCAATGCGAAAGCGCGGCAATGGCAGCATGGCCTTGATCAATGCCAGCAGCAACAACGGAAGAACATGAACAATTGTGCTGACCGCCACGATCAGGGCGATCAAAACAAGACGAAGGACACGCATAAGCTCTCGGTGCAGATCCAGATGCCCCTATTGTCCAGTGGAATCGACCTTGGGTCACGCCCAGCGCGACGCTTCCAGCAAAGAATCCATCTGCAAGTGCTCCACCACCCCGTATCATTTGCATATGCGCCACCTGCCAACCCCGCTACTCACTCACTCCATCGCGACTGCCCTATTGGCGTCGCGTGATGCCGGCAACAACTGCTGGCAAGGTTCGTTTGATCTGGGTCGAAGCGTGGAAACCGTGGCTTTGGATGCCGAAGGCTGGCAATGGCGTGGGCAACACCTGCCCTACCCCGGCAAACCAAAAGAACGCACGCTTTACTACTTCGATGGCGAAGCGTTTGCCCCCATTTCGCGCTATGCCGGCAAGTTGATCAAATTGGTACCTACCGAATGGAATGTGCCGACATTCGAAATCGACGGCATCAAGATGCTGCCCACCGCAAAGGAATCGCCGCTGGATGATGCGCGCCGCAAAGTAGCGCTGGTGCAACCTGCAGGCAAAGTCGTGCTGGATACCTGCGGTGGGCTGGGTTATTTCGCGCGTTGCTGCCTGGATGCCGGTGTTGCCCGCATGCAATCCTTCGAAAAGAACGAGGATGTGCTGTGGCTGCGCACGCTTAACCCGTGGTCACCTGACCCCGACCACAGCGATGACCGATTGCACTTGACCCATGCCGATGCAGCTGAGGCGATTACCCGAATGCCTGATGCCAGCTTTGATGCCGTACTGCATGATCCGCCGCGATTTGGCATCGCAGGCGAGCTTTATTCACAAGCGTTCTACGACCAACTGGCTCGCGTACTCAAACGCGGTGGGCGATTATTCCACTACACCGGTAGCCCCAACAAACTGACCTCCGGCCGTGACGTGCCCCGCGAAGTGGCACGCCGCTTGCAGATCGCCGGCTTCCGCGCCGAACTGGCGTTGGATGGCGTGCTTGCCGTGCGCAAATAACACGTGTAGTCCATATCGGGCAACCTGCGCCTGGCGCCTATTGAATAGCGCTGGCCAACGCCAATTTCGCAATGCGTACCAAGCCCTGTTCACGTTCGATGGCCGGCATGGTTGCGCCCGTCTCCAGGTGATCGCTGACGGCGAGGATGGCCAGCGCTTGGAAGCCCTCCCGCATTGCCAGGCCGTACAGGCCGGCGGTTTCCATTTCGATGCCGCAGATCCGGTGCTTGTGCAGCAGTCTCAGTATTTCCGGATCCCCGTCGTAAAAGCAATCGGTACTGAATACATTGGCGACACGCACGGACAAGCCTTGCGCTTGACCCGCCTGCACGGCACGTTGCAGCAGCCCGAAATCGGCACATGCCGAAAGATCATGGCCGCCAAACTGCATGCGGTTGAAACGAGAATCCGTGCTGCCCGATTGCGCCAACAACACATCGCCGACCGCAACATCACCAATGCCGCCGCAAGTGCCCACGCGAATGATGGTGCGTACCCCAAAACCGCGGGCGAGCTCGGTGACGTAGATGGCCGTGGAGGGGATCCCCATGCCACCCCCCAGGATGGTCACGCGCTGCCCATTGTATTGGCCGGTGTAGCCCAGCATGTTGCGCCGCGCATTGATTTGATGAGGTGCAGCAAGCAAGGCGCCAGCAAGAAAGCGGGCGCGCAGCGGATCGCCAGGCAGCAATACGGTGTCGGCGATGGTGCCGGGTTCGGCTTCGATGTGCAGGGTTGTCATGCGGCTTGACTTGTCAAGAAACAGCGGCCTGCCGATAACGCCGGCAAGCCCAGATGGGTGGCAATGCCTTGGCCCAAATCGGCAAAACTCGACCGCTTGCCAAGTGCACGCGGAGCCAGCCCGGGGCTATACGCCAGCAGCGGTACTTGCTCGCGGGTGTGATCACTGCCCGGCCATGTGGGATCGCAGCCGTGGTCGGCACTGAGCAGCAACAGGTCATCGGCGCGCAGGTGCTCGAGTAATTGCGGCAGACGCGCATCGAAGTGCTCCAGCGCGGCGGCATAGCCAAAAACATCGCGGCGATGCCCGTACACGCTATCGAAGTCGACGAAATTGGTGGCAATCAATGCCCCATCGCCCGCTTGCGTCAACGCGTCAAGGGTGGCATCAAACAATGCATCATGACCACTGGCATGCACGCTACGGCCAACCCCTTGCGCCGCAAAAATATCCGAGATTTTGCCGACCGCAATCACCTCGCCGCCTGCGGCACGCACGGCATCCAACAGCGTGGGTGCCGGCGGAGGTAGTGCATAGTCACGGCGGTTGCCGGTGCGCTGGAAACCGGTTGCGGCAGCGCCGATAAACGGACGGGCAATGACACGCCCTATGTTGTACGGCGCCAGCAGGGCGCGCGCCAATTCACATAGCGTCAGCAGCCGCTGTAAGCCGAAACCCTGCTCGTGCGCTGCAATTTGAAACACCGAATCGGCCGATGTGTACACAATTGGCTTGCCGGTGGCGATGTGTTCGGCCCCCAGTCGATCAAGAATTTCAGTACCCGACGCGTGGCAGTTGCCCAACACGCCGGGCAGTTGCGCAGCGTCCACCAATGCCGCCAACAACTCGGGCGGGAAGCTGTTTTGCGGCGCATCAAACACACCGAATGGGCGATCCAACACCACGCCCGCGCTTTCCCAATGCCCCGACGGCGTGTCCTTGCCGCAGGCCTGCTCGGCCATGCAGCCCCACAGCGCGACCGGTGCAGGCGCTGCAGCAAACACCGCAGCCACCTGCCCGCCAGCCAAGGCATGCGCCGCTGGCAAGCCCAACCGTGTGAGATTAGGCAGCTGCAACGGCCCACGCGGTGCCGCCGCACACGCCGCTGCGATATGCCCGAAAGTATCGGCACCTGCGTCGCCGTATGCATCCGCATCCGGGGCATGGCCAATCCCCAGCGAATCCAGTACCAGCCAAATCGCACGCGCCATGCTCAGTGCCCCAACTCTGCCACGATGGCATCAAACAACGCACTGGCACCGATCCGAAAGCGCATCGGAGCTGCCCAAGCCGATCCCAGTTTGGCATCGACCAACGCCAAATACTGCTGCGCTTCGCCCAGCGTGCGAATCCCCCCGGCAACCTTGAGGCCACACTGCCCGCCACGCTCGGCAATCGCATCCAGCATCAATGTGGCTGCCGGCAACGTGGCATTGACTGGCACTTTGCCGGTGGATGTTTTGAGGAAATCCACCCCTGCATCCAACCCGATCGCGCTTGCATCGCGGATCAATGCAGGGCTGGCCAACTCGCCGGTTTCCAAAATCAATTTCAAGGTGATGCCGGTTCCGCAGGCTTGCCGGCAGGCCTCCACACCCGCTTTGGCACGCGCGGCATCGCCTGCCCTCAACGCCCGCCACGCCAATACCATGTCGATTTCATCGGCACCAGCCGCAACCGCACGACGGGTTTCCCGATGCACCCGCTGCGGGTCATCGCCACCTTCCGGAAAGTTCACCACGCTGGCAATCTTGATCGGTGTCCCGGCCAATGCTTCACGCGCACTGGTGACGTGCTCGGGGTACACGCACACCGCCGCAGGCTGGCCATACGGTGTGCACGCCGATGCACACAGGGCGCGAATCCTGATCGGACTATCGTCCTCCCCCAAACTGGTGAGGTCCAACAGCGCCAGCAAGCGGCTGGCAAGGAGTGATTGCGGCATGAACGAACACTCGAGACTGGCGAGTGCGCCAGCGTAAGCAGTTGCCGGCTGGCAAGTCTTGATTTGGGACAAATTCACGCAGGTTCACCCGCCCACCCGCTGCTGGCGCAATGCCGGGTGCCGCAACGACTCCCCATTCACGAAGCCATCGCTGTCCGCTCGCCACCGATGCCTGCGTTAACCCCGGTACGGCAATGCATTCCGGAGTTCCGGACTTGCGCCCCGCAATCGCAGCGACCGGTATCGGTCCAGCGGATGCATGCCGATTCCCCCGACATTTAAGGAGTACACCGATGGGATTCAACTGTTCTGGACTTGGCCCGGCCGATCAACAAATCTTGATAAATCTGCAGCCCACCATCATTGGAACCTTGCGTGGTGCTGCCATGAAGATCCAGCAAGGCGGTGGACGCGCTGAAAGCAAGAAATGGTTCGGGGATGACAGCAACCAATGGATGAGTGAGCTGGGGCCGAAGTTGTCGATGCTGGCCAGCATGATCAATGTCAAGCCCATCGACGTGCATTTTTCGAAGCTGCAAAAGCGCTGTGGTGGCGAATTTGCGGCGGCAAAAATGCCGTTGGATGGCTGGCAGGATTTCACCGATGGGCAGAAACCGATGAGCCAGGCCGAAGGTCAGAATTTCCGCATCATTCTCAATTTGAGCTGGAATTCATCGCCACTCTATCGGCCATTCAAACGCCCGGCAGACAGTAAATTCCAGACCATGGTGCATGAGTGCACGCATCTGTTCCTGAACACCGATGACGATGCTTATGGCGTGCCCATGTGCGAAGTCACCGCCGCCCGTACCCCCGCCATTGCCAAGAAAACCGCTGATTGCTGGGGCTATTTCGTGGAGGAGTTTCGCAGTCAGGGCTGACCTGCCGACAATGCAGGCCTTGCAATGCCTCGCCAATGGCATTGCAAGGTCGATCGCAACCCTCACCGCATGCATGGATGCCCGTCATGGCCAAGCTTGAACGCCCGTTTTTTCCGATCATCTACGTGCGCGGTTACGCGATGACGCGCGATGAAATCGTGCAGACCACCTCGACGCCATATATGGGGTTCGAGGCTGGTTCGACCAAGGTGCGGCAGGCGCAGGATGGCAGCATCGTCAAGTTTGTCTTCGAATCGCCGTTGGTGCGATTGATGAAGGACTACAACTACCGCGACGTCTATGCCGCCGGTGCCGAACAAGCCGACAAGCTGCCGGCGCGTAGCTTGGTCATCCACCGCTATTACGATGAGGCCGACCCTGCATTTGGCAATGGCAAGACTCCGTCCATCCCGGAAGCTGCCGCGGCGCTGGGGCAACGCATTGCACGTTTGCGTGACAGCGTATGTGGCGACGATACCGAGGCGCGCAAAGCGTTCAAGGTGTATCTGGTTGCACACTCGATGGGCGGGTTGATTTGCCGTTGCCTGTTGCAAAACCAGGACGTGGCCAGCGCTGAAATTCGTGGCCTGGTGGACAAGGTGTTCACCTATGCCACGCCGCATAACGGCATCGAATTGGGCGGAATGAATGTGCCCAGCTTCTTGTCGATGAATGACATGGACAACTTCAGCCGCCCGCGCATGGCCGAGTATTTGCAGACCGCGCCCGATCAGGTCAACACGCTGGGCAATTCAGGCTTCCCCGCGGCGCGGCTGTTTTGCCTGATCGGCACCAATAGCCGCGACTACGCCGTGGCACATGGCCTGTCGTCGATGGCGGTAGGACAAATGAGCGATGGCTTGGTGAAAATCGAGAATGCGTATGTGGCGGGTTGTCCGCGCGCATTCGTCAACCGCAGCCACAGCGGATTTTTCGGCATTGTCAATTCCGAGGAGGGCTACCAGAATCTGGTGCGCTTCCTCTTCGGGGACATGGCTGCCACTGGCCGGTTGCAGTTCAAAGCCCTGCCCTTTCCACCGGAGGTCGAACGTGCGCGCAAACAAGGCAAGCACATCCAAACCGCCTACTACATCGAGACTACGGTTGCCCCACGCGGGGCCTACACCTACGAACTGACGGCGCGCAACAAGGCACAGGAAAGCGCGGTACGCCGCCAGTATGACGAGCTGTTTGATGCTGCTGGCAACCTGATGCCGGATGCGCGCTCGCCAACCCTGTTTTCCGTGTTCCTGGACAGCTCGAAAATTCTGGCGGGCAGTGAAGTCGCGTTTTCAATCGACCTGGCAGTGTTGAATGCCGGTTATGAAATCGATGGTGTACTGTTCCTGAAACAGCATATCCCGGGCGAATACCTGTTCCGCGATACCGTGGTGTTGTTTGCCAAACGCGAGGACAACGGCCAGTGGGCGTTGCGCTATGTGCTAACCGGTGATCATTGGGCCACCGATAAAAAATCGGCCACGGCATTGGCCAGCCTCGGCAGCCATGCCGCCAGCGTCAACATGGCATCTGCAACCCAATTCAGCATTCCGTTGGCCTCGACCAAGGGCTTCCAAGCGGAACTGGTGGTCTCCCTGGCGGCATGGGTGTGATGCTTTGCCGCTGGTCTATGCCGACCGCGGCGCCAGCAAGCCGCGCTTGCGATACCACAACTCCAACGGCAGCGTGAACAACGGGGGTATCGCCGCGAACAAGGCCAACAGCAGCGCCCACAGCGGCCAGCGCAATTGTGTCCCGGCAACAAGGGCAACCACCACATAACCGATAAAGGCCAGCCCATGCAGGCGGCCAAACAACCACACGCCCAGATCCGTGCTGCCGCTGCCGTACTTCAAATACATGCCTGCCAACAGGCCGGCCCAGGTGAAGGCTTCGATCAAGGCAATCGCTGCAAATGCCTTGCCTGCCCAAGTTGTTGTCGATGCTGCTGGTGCTGTTGTCATGCCTGTTGCGTCCTCGTATGCAGGGGGGGCTTGTGCGTGTTCGATTTCAACCTCATCTGGCTACGCCAGCGGACATCAGTCCATCTCGGCCGCCGCTTCGCGGCCTTGTTGGCGAATTAGGGCTTCTTCACGCGCATCGTTGATGGCATGCCGCACCCCCTCCAGGTCTGGCTTGGTGGTGTCGTGCACGAACGTACCGGTCAATTCGGTGTCCGGGTGCAATTCACCGGCCTCGTACAACGCCCACATCTCTTCGCCGTACCATGTATCCAGCAGCTCCGGCGCCCACGCACCCAAACTGGCGGTAAGGTTGTTGACATCGCGCAGCAGCATGCTGCGCGATGCATTGTTGCCGGCGGCGCTGACCACCTGCGGGAAATCGATGATCACGGGGCCGTCGGGGCCCACCAGTACGTTGTATTCCGACAAATCGCCGTGGATCAGGCCGACGCAGAGCATCTTCACCACCTGCCGGACCAGGAAGCGGTGGAAACCGCGGGCCATCTCCGGCGACAGTTCCACCTCGCCCAGCCGAGGTGCGGAATGGCCGTCGGCGTCCACCACCAGTTCCATCACCAGCACGCCGTGGAAGTAGCCGAACGGCTCCGGCACGCGCACACCGGCATCGCGCAGCTGGTACAGCGCGTCCACCTCGGTGTTCTTCCAGGCGGTTTCCTGCTGCTTGCGG
>NZ_CALMPC010000078.1:0-11089 GCF_937872235.1 uncultured Thermomonas sp. | reverse complement strand
GCCGAACTGGTGCGGCTGGTGGAAACCGCGCAGGCACACCGTCCGGCGTTGGCACGTGGTGCCGAACGCATCGCCGGCTGGTTTGTCGCAGGCCTGCTGCTGGCTGCGATTGCGGTGTATGCGTGGTGGCGCGTGCATGAACCCGCGCGGGCATTTGAAGTAGTGCTATCACTGCTGGTGATCAGCTGCCCCTGCGCACTGTCGCTGGCGGTGCCGGCGGCACTGGCCACCGCGCATGGTGCACTGGCCAAGATCGGCGTGCTGTCGGTACGCCCGGACGGGCTGGACCGGCTGGCGCGTGTGACAGATGTGGTATTCGATAAAACCGGCACCCTCAGCGATGGCAAGCCCGTGCTGCAAACGATCGATCACTGCACGGGGATGGATGCGCAAACCGCCCTGCGCATCGCTGCCGCGTTGGAACGCGACAGCAGTCACCCCTTGGCATCCGCATTTGCACGGGTTGAAAACATCCCTACCGCCACCGGCGTGCGCGCCATTGCCGGGCAAGGCGTGGAGGGCTGGATCGACGGCCAGCACTGGCGTATCGGCACCGCCCCGTTTGCAGGTGCTGGCGAGGACGATGGCGCGGTGTGGCTGGCCAATAGCAGCGGCGCACACGTACGCTTTGCCTTCGTCGAACAGCAACGCCAGGATGCGATGGCGGCATTGCAAGCGCTGCGCACACAAGGGGTGAGCCTGCACCTGGCCAGCGGTGATGCACCGGCGTCGGTGCAGCGCTTCGCCCACGCCATGGACCTTGCCAATGCCCATGCGCGGCAAACGCCCGAGGCCAAACTGGCGCTGGTGCGCAGCCTGCAACAGCAGGGGCGCGTGGTGGCGATGGTGGGTGATGGCCTGAATGATGCGCCGGTGTTGGCCGGTGCCGATGTATCGCTGGCGATCGGCGATGGTGCTGCATTGGCACAGCGTGCGGCCGATCTCGTGCTGGCCGGCAGCGCGCTTGGCACTGTGCCGGCCACACTGGGTATTGCGCGCCGCACGCGCCGTATCATTCGCCAAAACCTGGCCTGGGCCTTGGGTTATAACTTGCTTGCCATTCCGTTGGCCGCGACCGGCAACGTCACCCCTTGGTTGGCGGCACTGGGCATGGCCTTGTCTTCACTGGCGGTAACCGCCAATGCCTTGCGCCTGACCCGCGTGGTTCGCCCATGAATATTTTGCTGTTCCTGATTCCTATCAGCTTGGTGATGATCGGGGTCGCTGCACTGCTCTTCTCGTGGGCGGTCAAACACGGCCAGTTCGAAGATTTGGACACCCCCGCGCTGGACATCCTGCGCGAGGATCCACCGCCACTGTCCAAGCCCGCCACGCCACCGGCGGCCCCACCCGAAGATAGTGATGCCGGTTGACACACTCGTACTCGGTGCTGCCCTGCTCACCGGCCTGCTCGGCGGCGCGCATTGCGTGGCCATGTGCGGCGGCATTGCGACCGGATTTTCCACACAATCCCGTGGCTGGTGGGTAGCAGCACAACCCAATCTGGGGCGGGTACTGGGCTATATGCTGGCCGGCGCCCTCGTGGGGGGGCTGGGGGGCGGCCTGCTGGGTCTGGCGCGCATCCCTTGGCTGCCCATCGCCATGCGCGCTGCGGTGGGTCTGGTGCTGATCCTGGCCGGCCTGCGCATGTTCGATCAGCGCGGCCGCATCCCGCGCTTTTTTGGTGGCCCCGGCAACCGGCTGTGGCTGGCGTTGCGGCCACTGCAACGTCGCCTGCTGCCGGCCAATACCGCCGGCAAGCGCTTGGCACTGGGCATGCTGTGGGGTTGGATGCCGTGCGGCCTGTCCACCACGCTGCTGGCCGCCGCGTGGCTATCAGCCAGCGCGGTGCACGGCGCACTGACCATGGCCGCCTTCGGGCTGGGCACCTTGCCGGTGATGGTGTCCCTGACGTGGGCCGGGCAACGCATCGGCCAACGCTTGCAACGCGGGCCGCTGCGCAGCGCTGCCGGGCTGCTGGTGATCGCCGCGGGTCTGTTGACCGTGATCGCGCCATGGCTGATGCACCTGCCCGCCATGCACGGCATCCTGATGGCGCTGGGCTGCCGCAGCTTGCCCGGCTGAACCGCATGGATACTCTACAATTGTAATTACCTGCACAAAGACAACACGCAACCGCTGGAGAGTCATACATGATGGCGCTACGGGATTGGTGGAAACGCGATACACCGCAGGCATCCACGCCCAGCCCTGACCTGTCCGCATTGCAGCAGCAGCTCGCATTGGCACAGGCGTTGGATGCCGAACGTCAACGTATCTACGACGACTTGCACGATGACGTCGGCAGCCGCCTGTTGACCTTGCTGCACCGCGTGCCCGCCTCCGAGCAACCGCTGGTGCGCGAAATTCTGCAGGATTTGCGCGCCATTCTCAGCCGTGAGCGCAGCATCGAAGGCAGCTTGCTGGAAGTGCTGGCGCAATTGCGCGACGAAACCGAACAGCGCCTGCAAACCCGCGCCATCGAATTGACATGGCAGCAAAAAGAGGGCCTGCCTGACCCCGCACTGGATCGCGCGCAAACCATGCACTTGTTTCGCATTGGCCGCGAGTCGGTCACCAATGCACTGCGGCATGCCGATGCCGAGCATTTGCGGATCGTGGTTGGGGTATCCGGCAACGCATTGGTGTTTGAAGTCACCGATGACGGGCAGTTTGACCCCACTCGCATTGGCGATGGCCGTGGCACCCGCAGCATGCGCAATCGCGCCGATGAGCTGCATGGGAATATCGATTGGCAGCAAGGCACCTTGGGTGGCACCAAAGTGCGCCTGAGCTTCCCCTTGCCCCCCGCAGCCGCGGGATGCCCCAGTCCCCAGCCTTGGCGCAGCATGTCTCGATGACCGCCATCCCTGCCCACGCGCTGTTGCTGGAAGATTTGCCGGACGTCACTGCTTGGCTGAGCAAATTGCTGCAAGCGCGCTTTCCAGGTATCCAGGTGACCCATGCACCTACGCTGGCAGAAGGCAAACGCCTCCTGCAAAGCGCAGCGCCAGCGCAATTGGCGCTGGTGGATTTGGGATTGCCCGATGGTGATGGCACCACGCTGATTCGCCCATTGGCGCAGCAATGGCCAGACTGCACGATTGTGGTGACCACATTATTTGGTGACGATGCCCATGTGTTCCCCGCTCTGCGTGCCGGGGCACAAGGCTACTTACTCAAGGACCAGCCCGAAGAACGCCTGGCCGCCGCACTCGACGGCATTTTGCGCGGTGAGCCTGCCCTATCACCGGCGATTGCACAACGCCTGCTGCGGGCCTTCCAGCCGATAGCTGGCGGTGACAGTGCACCGGGGGTTGAAGTCCTGACCCCACGCGAACGCGACGTGCTGGTCCTGGTCAGCAAAGGTTGCCGACTGCCCGAATTGGTGGAACGCCTGCAAATCAGCAAGCACACGGTGTCAGATCACCTGAAAAGCATCTACCGCAAACTCAATATCAACAGCCGCGCCGAAGCCACGCTGGAAGCCGCACGCCTGGGGTTGGTGCAGCTCTGATTCGGAACCAATTGCAAACAGCCATCCCCGCACGTCTGCACGGGGATGACCGTCAAACCCTCAAACGATCAGCTCTTGCACTTGATGAACTTGCCCTTGGCATCGCGGCAGGGTTCCTTCTTCTTGGCGGCTGCCGGGCCGTCACACTTGGTGAACTTGCCTTTCGCATCGTGGCAGCGTTCTTTTTTGGCGTCCATCGGCGCGGCGGGGGCGGCGGCCGGGGCGGTGCTCATTGCGGTTGCCGGCTTGGCGGCGCTGGTCGGTGCTGCGGAGGAGGCAGCCTTGGCAGCCGGGGCTGCTTTTGCGGCTGGGGCGGCCTTGGCGGCAGCCGCAGGCTTGGCAGTTGCCGGTGTTGCAGCTTGTGCCGCGGCATATGACTGCCCGGCAGCAAACATGAACGCGGCCAGAGTCATTGCTTGAATCATCTGTTTCATTGCCGAACTCCCATCGTGGTGGTGGTGAAGTGTGTAGCGATGTCTCCGATGTATCCTGCGACCGGACTGCTCACCCCAAGCTCTCCGCAGCATGACGAATCGTTAATCCGAATCCAATGGATCGCGCGCAGGGCGGCCCCCACCGGCCGGCTCAAGCGACCAACAACTGCGCAACCCCACGCAAAGCTGTGGCTACCGTCTGCCGGCGCACGGCATCGCGGTCGCCTTCGAAATGAAAGACCTCGGCGCGCGCATAGCCACCTCGTTTTTTCCAGCCCACCCACACCGTACCCACCGGCTTGTCGTCGCTGCCGCCGCCCGGGCCGGCGATGCCGGTGACTGCCACGGCAATGCTGGCGCCGGAATGCACCAGTGCGCCCGACACCATTTCCACCACGCATTCGCGGCTGACCGCGCCATGGGTTTCCAGGGTTTGCGGGCGCACGCCCAACAAGGCTTGTTTGGCTTCGTAGCTATAGGCGGCCATACCGCAATCAAACCACGCCGATGAACCGGCGATATCGGTCATGCACTTGGCAATCCAGCCACCGGTGCAACTTTCCGCCGTCACCAACATATGGCGTGCAACCAGCAGCTGTTGCCCAGTCGTGGCAGCTAGCGCATCAAGGTCGGCATCGGTAGGCACACTCATCGGTCAACACTCGCAGAACGTGCATGCGTTGTAGCGCATGCACGTCCAAAACGAAACATCCAGACCTCAGAAACGTACCCGCAACGTCGCTCCGTACATGCGCGGTGCGCCCAGGAACGCGTCATATGTGTTCTTCGGGTTGCCCGGCTCCGGCGTGCCCAATGCCTGCAAGGGGCCGTCGAAGCCCACTTGCACATACTTGGTGTTGAACACATTGGTGCCCCACAACTCCACCTGCCATTTGCGATCACGCGAGCCAATCCCCACCCGCAGATTGGCCACTGTGTAGGCACTCTGATGCTTTTCGGCATCCAGATCCGAACCGGTGTTGTAACTGGACATGTACTTGCCACCGATATTGAAGCGGCCCTCCAGCGACGACCCGATATCCCACTCATAAGTCAGCGATGCCGAACCGGACAGTTTCGGTGCAAAACTCATTTGCGCACCCGGCAGCTTGTACAGCGCGCCAATCGCCGGGCACTGCGGGGTCAGTGCACCCGGCCCCACAAAATCACAACCGGGGATGCTATTGCCATACTTGGTATCGGCATACATCAAGCCGGTTTGCAACATCAGGCCGGGCACGGCTTTGGGCTGCCATAGCAGCTCTGCATCCAAGCCTTTCGACACCACTTCCGGAATCGAGCGCACCACAAAGCTGGTCCCCAGGAAGCTGTTCAACTGGAAGTTGCTGTACTTCTGGTGGAATAGCGCAGCATTGAACAACAGGTTGCCACCCGCCCAGGTGGTCTTGGCACCCAATTCCCAGCTATCCACGAATTCACCCGGGAACGAGGTGTCGTTGACCGGGGTGATCCCCGAGCCGCCGCTGGACAGCCCATTGGACGATTGCACGCGGTCGAAGTTGAAGCCACCTGCCTTGTAGCCGCGTGCATACGACAGATAGGTCATCGCATGCTCGTTCCAACGGTAAGCGGCCTTCAGCGTGCCCGACCATTCGTTTTCGCTGCGGGACTGGTCGGTGTGGCGCCCGTTGTGCTGCACATTGGCCCACGGCAAGCAGCTGTACCCCACGATATTGCTGATCAAGGCCTGTTGGTTGGCGGCGGGCAACGACGCAAACGGGACGCCACGCGCAGTCAACGCGGCGGCGATGCGGCCGATTGCAGCCGGGCTGACACCGCTCGCACCAAAATAGGATGCACACCCCAAACCGCCATTCGGGTTGCTGTACACCGATAACAGATCCTTGGTTTCACGGGTATAACGCAAGCCCATCGTGACATCCAATGCCTCGGTGGCATGCCACGTATTGTTGGTGAACAGCGCCGTACTCTTGGCTTCTTGCTGATAACGGTCCAACGCGCCCAAGCCGGCAAACACCGTGCCAAACGGCCTGCCGGTGGCATCGGCCATGAAGGTCGCCGCATTGGGCAGGCCGGCCAGCGCCGGGTTGATCATCGACAACAGCCCAATCGACAAATACGGCTCATACGCCGCGCCAATGCGGTAACTCTCGTTACGATCAATGGTTTCATTGCTGTAGAAACCACCCACCAACCAATCCAGCTTGGCGGTACTGCCACTCAGGTGAATTTCCTGACTGAAGCTTTTCACCCGCGCATACGACTCATCCTGTTGCGGGTTCATGTAGATCAAATCCGCAGTGGAAAAATCAAAATCCCGGCCGTTGATGGCATCCCAGTCACGGCCTGCGGTTATCGAGGTCAAGCGGGCCCCAGCCAGCATATCCAGGTCAATATTGACCTCCGCCTGTGCGCCTCGATCATTGATTTTCTGGGTAGTATCGCGGTTGCTGTACGCCACCCGTGCCCAAGGGTCGGCATGCCCAGTGGGGGCAATGGCATTGCCGCCGCCCAATTTGTTGATCAGCACCGAACTCTCACCGCTGACCAGTTGCACCGCCGTGCAGCAATTCTCATTGCGGCGGGTGGAATCGGCCGACAGCACAATCTCCACCTTGTCGGTGGGTTGCAGCAGCAATTTGGCGCGGAATGTGTCGAAATCCTGGTCGTAATCACGATCGTTGGTGCGCGGGCCTGCGCCGGTGACCACGTTCATCCAACCGTCACGGTCACGATGCGCCACATACACGCGCAGCGCCGCGTAGTCACCCAGTGGCGCATTGACGCCACCCGCCAGGCCCAGCGCACCGTAATTGCCAAACGTCACTTCGGCATCGGCAGCAAACTCGTGATCTGGCTTGCGGGTGACCACATTGATCACACCCGCCGATGTGTTTTTGCCGAACAAGGTGCCCTGCGGCCCCTTCAACACCTCGATGCGTTCCAACTCGCCCAGATCCCCGAACCCCACCGAGTTGCGCGAGCGGAACACGCCATCAATCACCACCCCCACCGAAGATTCCAGCCCGATGTTGTCGCCCACCGTGCCAATGCCACGCAGGCGCGCCGTGGTGATCGCCTCGCTCTGGGTGCTGGTCACGGTCAACCCCGGCACCAGAATTTGCAGATCCTTGATGTCACGCACGCCCGTGTCTTGCAGGGTCTGCTGCGACAGCGCGGTCACTGCAATCGGCACGTTCTGCATGACTTCTTCGCGCTTCTGCGCAGTCACTACCATGGTGTCCAGCGTCTTCGGCTCAACTTTCTTGTCCGCCGCCGTGGCGGCATCTTGCGCCAATACCGGCAGGCTGGTGAAACCCATCAATCCCACCAGCACGGCGATGGTGAGTGGGCGGCGTTGTGGTTGCGTGCGCTGCATGGCGGCTCCCCTTTGTGTGGTCAATCTTGTGTAGTCATTGGACACGGCAAACAAACGACCAGATGGCCGATTGCGTCGGATACACGTGCGTGCATGTGGGGGGATACGCGCACGTATGGACGTTAACACATCTTCACAATGCTGAAGGTGTAGTTTCAACAGAAATTCATTGCCAAGGAAAAACCCGCCTTGCGGCGGGTTTTGTGGGGTGCGGCCAACCACTGCAACCGCTACCAACAACCGGCCGTTGATGGCGTCTTTTTACCCGTTTGATCCAGCTTCAACGTGCCACAGGAATCCCCTGCCTGTTTACCCGCGGGGACAGCACTCAGCTCATAGCTCTTGGCGGCAGGGGCAGAAGAGAACGAGAACGTATAAAACGTCAGGGTATCCGGCTCACAGGCACTCGTCAGGCTGCCAATGGCGGGTGCCGATGAATACGACATGTCGGTGGTGTAGACCCGCTCCATGCGTTGCGCGACCGTCGTCAGGCAGGCGGTGCCTGCCGCCCGGCGCGTCTTGCGTTGATGATCGTTATACGACGGCAACGCAATCGAAGCGAGGATGGCAATGATGGCAACCACCACCATCACCTCGATCAAGCTGAAGCCAGAGACACGGGACGCGGACATCGCTGTTTCCTTATTAGTGTTCATCGCACTTTAGTCACTCCGGATTTCACGCCAGGAGACGCGGCTCCATGACTTGCCAGAAATACCACCAGAGCCAGGCTTGTTGCCGGCATTGGTGCCGCCCACGACCAGTTTGCCGTCCAGGAAGATGGGCAACGTGGGCATGCCGACGCCAAAGTTGACCGACCCCACCGGCACGCCACCCACCACGCTGTCCGTGGTCGAGCCATCATTATTCAAATCAAACAGCGAGCTGCCTGCGCTGGTTCCGGTAAAGGCATCCAACGCATTGATATACCCGGTACCGCCGGCTTCGCAGCCATTGCCTTCCGGAATCATGCTGGCAGTCACCAAAATATTGGATACCAGCTGCGCATCCTGCACAATCCGCTCGCCCGCGCCTGGCAGGGTCAAGTACCAGCCCTTCTTGCCGGTGGGCAAATCGGACTTGCTATCAAACGTTCTTACCGGATAACCGTCTTGAATGGCACCCGTATTGTTGACGCCACGCTTCACAAGATCGGCATAGGCCACCGCAGCACCATCATCCACAAACCCATACATCCCTTGCGTTGACGCGGTCTTGTCTGCAGCTTCCGTTGTGGTCATAAAGCTGCCGGTGCCAAACATCACCCAACGCTTGTAGGTCTTGGGATCCGTGGCCACCGTGACACCACCGGTGATCGGCTGTACCGCACCGGTACCATCGTTGGACTTTGCCGTGAACAATTTGGTTGCAGTCCAGTTGCTGGCAGAGGCGTCAGTCAAATCGAATTTCCATACATTCCCTAACCGGTCCCCGGCATAGGCATACGCAATGGTTTTACCGTCGGGCCCAAGAATCCCGGTAGGTGCAGCCAGGCCATTGGGGGTACTGGAAGACCCGGCACCGGTATCGATCTCACGGATCACCGCACCGGTTTTGACATTCACAACAATCAACACCGCCTTGTCGTTGCTGCTGTTCACGCCATTACCTACCACCGCAGCGACATCACCGGTCTTGACCTTGGCCAAAACCGGGCGCCCTGTGACCAACCCCATATTGCCATTGGCGGTGTCCGCAAGTTCCCAGCTGACGTTAGCCGTTCCAAATGAAGCAGGCGTGGACACATCCAACCCGTACATGCCCTTGCCGCCACGACCCAGCGAGCCCACCAGCAAGTTCTGGCTAGGGGTCAGTTTACGGCTGGTCACTGCAACGGGGCCATCCACCGACCATTGGTGGTCATAGTCGCCACGGCTGATTTGCGCCAACTTGCCAAAGTTGATCAGATTAGGCACGTAGGCAAATTGCTCTACCCCAGTGCCGGCATCGAACGCATGCAGCATGCCGTCGTTGGCACCGACATACAGGGTCTTGGTGTCATCGACATAAGCCGGTGAAGAATCCACGATGTCCCCCAACAAGGCATCACGAACCCGCAATTTACCCACCGCAGTGCCTTCCCCACTCTGGTCACCCATGATGTAATCGGCATTCTTGGCACCCGTCACCGGGTAGTCCACCGGGCCCACGGTACTACGATCCAGACTTGTGGTTTGCGTCGCCGTGGGGAAGGTATCCCCCGTGGTACCGTTGTAAGTAAACACCTTGGTTTTGCGGGTGCTGAATGCAGGAATCGAGGCCGTCCAGGCCAGGGCAGACGGGTTGTTGTAGGCGTCCAGCGTCCACGCATTCACCGCACCGGTCCAAATGCCGGAGACGTAGCTGGCGTTGAATACTTTACCACCGGTCTTGATGGTCGCGGCATTGGTGGCGATGTTGGAAGAAGAACTGGTGCGCCGTGCAATCGTTGCCAGTGCCTTGGTCAAACCTTCTGCAAATAGCGCAGGGCTGGTGGCCGCCACGAATTGGCCATGCCCATTGACAGCCGCATGCAGCAAATCATCCACGTTGGCAGCCAGGTCATTGCCAGGCTGTGGCCAATTGGGTTTGACGGTAAATGCATCCTCCACACTGGCCATGCCCAGGGTTGTTTTCATGCCGATTGAAATACCGAAGGTCACCATGTGCTGCCAGAACGCTGGATCATCATCCGTGGTCGGGACGTTATTTCCTGCCGGGCTGGCGGTTGTCCCCATGGCGGCGATATCGGTACGCAAATCTGTCACCCAATATTTCATGGCCACGTCGGCAAGGGTACTGGACCAGGTGGTTGTACCGTCACTGTAGGGTTTAGTGGGCGAATAGGTGTAGCTCTGGTTGGGGTCACCCTTCTGTTTGGGTGCACCAGTAATGGTCGGCTGGGCACTGCTATCCACATCGCCGGTGCCTGCAGTGCCACCATTCCAGTAACCGTCGGTGGTCAGAATGGCGAAATTCTGCCGGCATGAATACTGGTTAGCGCCGGACTCCGGTCCATATGGGCCAGACGCGCTGGACTGGCTGAAATAGTCACCCGCTTGTTTCAACTCGGCTTGCAAAGGGGTGCCGTTATCGGCGTATGCCGCAAACAACCGGTTGTACCACTTGGACCGTGTCGTGGTTGCGGCCGCATCACCATTGGCAACATTGCCATTGACAAAACGCCCGTCATTCCCATCACCCACAGGGATGTTGAAATCCGGCGCAATGGAACTGTTATTAGTAGGGTGCAGGCTGCGGTAACCTACCCGCACCTTGTTGCCTTGCGCCTTGAAGGCTTCGGCGGCGCCGCCCTTGGCCGCCTTGATCCGGGTCCGGAAATACGAGTACCACGTTGCAAAATTCGTCAATTCATCCGAGACGCCACGCCCGGTTGGGGTCGCTGATGTGCAATTGACCCAACCATAACTGCCAACACTGTTGCCGTCACAGCTATTGGTCGTGGTATAGGTGACTGTTAACGTCATCCCGGCAACCGCAGAATACGCATATGCTCCTGCGTAATATGTTGAACTGCCTGGCGAATTGATGGTACAGGTTTCATTGTTATTAGCGCCATTAGACCTGCAATTATACGAGCCGGTGGTTGGAGCTGACCCCTTGCGCACATACAAATCAGCGTCACCAGTCCCGCCGCTGGTGGTCACAGTGAACGAAGTGGCTCCCGCCGGCAGTGTGAAATTGACAGAGTACCAACTATTCTTCGCTATCGACACGCCAGTTACTGGATACCCGGAAAGGGTGTTACTGCTGGCGACCACTTTCCCATATTCGGAT
>NZ_CALMPC010000077.1:0-28693 GCF_937872235.1 uncultured Thermomonas sp. | reverse complement strand
ATTGCAGGCACAAAAAAACGGCCTAAGCCGTTGATTTGATTGGTGGGCGGTGCAGGGTTCGAACCTGCGACCCTTGCCGTGTGAAGGCAATGCTCTACCGCTGAGCTAACCGCCCGGTGTTGCGAGCCGCGCATTCTACAGGAGTAGGTTGTGATGGCAAGCCCTTGCAGGCGAGCAAGGGCAATTTGTCGCTGAACTGTGCTTGCCTGCAGTGGCTGCGTTCAGCTGCGAAGTTGCGTACTGCGACGCACCACGCATAATGCTAGGTCCGAGAACGAGGTTCGTGCATGCGCAACGTGCTTTCCATCTTGCTGGTTTCCATGCTGTTATTGCTTTCGGCATGCGCGAGCACAGGCACATCCAGTGGCCAGTCGCATTCCTCAATCGTCAGCAATGAGGTTGTTGGCAACAAGCTGCCACCCCCGGATACCACCAGCGCATCGGGTGCTTATGAGGGCGCAAGTGATTACCGCATTGGTGCACAGGACTTGCTTGAGATCAGCGTGTTTGGTGTGCAGGACCTGGATAAGGAGGTGCGCGTCAATTCCAACGGTCAGATTTCACTGCCCTTGATTGGCGGTGTGATGGCCGGTGGCCGCACGATTCCGGAATTGGAGCAAGACCTCGCCGGGAAGTACGCCAGCGGATTCCTGCAAAACCCCCAAGTCAGCGTGTTTGTCAAAGAGTACGCAAGCCAGCGCATCACCCTTGAAGGCGCAATCGTCAAGCCGGGCATCTATCCGATTACGGGTAAAACCACATTACTGCAAGCGATTGCATTGTCGGGTGGCGTGGATGACAAAATTGCCGATTTGGGTGGCATCGTGTTAATGCGGCAAATCGATGGCAAGCGCATGGCTGCCGTCTATGACCTGCGTGCGGTACGACGCGGGAAAATGGAAGATCCACAGGTTTATGGAGACGACATCATCGTCGTCGAGGCTTCCGGCAGCAAGTCGGCTTATCGCCGCTTCATCGAAACCATGCCGGCGCTTGGTGTTTTCGGTTGGTTATTCTGAATTCATTCAAGGACGAAATTGCATGCCGCATGATCGCTTGCCTACCCCCTCGGCTGATGCTGGCCAGCAGCTTCAATCATCTGTCGCTTATCCAGCCTTGCCGCAACGCGGGGCATCCGCGTTATTGGTACATGAATTGCAGCAAAGCGATCGCCGCGATGAGGACGAGATCGACCTATTGGCGTATTGGCACATTCTGGTCAAACGGCGTCGATTGATTGCCAGCATTCTGATTGCAGTGGTTGCGTTGGCCTTGCTGGCGACCTTGCTGGCGACACCGATTTATCGTGCATCGGCGGTATTGCAAATTGAAAAGCAAAGTAGTCAGGTCATTCAGGTTGATGGAATTCAGCCGGGAAGCGATCTGGGTGGGTGGGATCCAGACTTCCTGCAGACGCAAATCGAGTTGATCAAGAGCCGATCCTTGAGTGAGCGTGTGGCGAGTGAATTGCACATGGATCAAGCGGCAATGGATCGTCTATA
This sequence comes from uncultured Thermomonas sp., assembly GCF_937872235.1. Lineage (NCBI taxonomy): Bacteria > Pseudomonadati > Pseudomonadota > Gammaproteobacteria > Lysobacterales > Lysobacteraceae > Thermomonas > uncultured Thermomonas sp. Next base: position 27,191 of record NZ_CALMPC010000077.1, on the reverse strand, counting down.
TGCGCCCGGGTGGTTGGACCGCATGTTGGCCCTGTTGCAGCCAAAATCCAGGCAGGCGACGAGTGGCAAAGCTGACAAACCCGCCAATCAGGCCAAGGATTTGCTGAAGAGCGCTTCCGGCATCGTTGCTGGAGGTTTGAGCGTCGATCCTGTTCGTAATTCCAAGTTGGTGGTTATCAACTTCGATAGCCCGTCGGCGCAGTTCTCGGCACGCGCTGCCAACGCGCTTGCCGATGGCTTTATTGCTGCCGGATTGGAGCGCCGCTTTGGCGCGTCGTCATATGCCAAGACCTATTTGGAAGACCAGCTCAAGCTGACCAAGGCGCGGTTGGAAGAATCCGAGCGCAAGTTGGTATTGTTCGCGCAGCAGGAGAATCTGGTCGATACCGGTGACAAAGGGCAATCGCTTGCGGTGCAGAATCTGACGCAGCTCAATGCGGCGTTGGCCACCGCGCAGGATCAGCGCATCCGCGCGCAGGCGCGTTGGCAGCAGGCTTCCGGTGGGGCGATGCCGGCGGATATGATCGGTAATTCCAATATTCGCAATTTGCAGCAGCAAAAGGGTGCGCTGCAGGCGCAGTATCAGCTGAAGCTGCAGACCTTCAAGCCGGACTATCCGGACATGCGGCAGCTCAAGAGTCAGGTGGATGAGCTGGATCGCCAGATTGGGCAGGAAATTGGAGGGGTTCGTGCATCAGTCAAAGCCGAGTATGATGCTGCCGCGAAGCAGGAACAGATGTTGATGGGCCAGATTGCAGCGCTGCGCACGCAGGCGCTGGATGTGGATGGACGCAGCATCCAGTACAACATTCTGAAGCGCGAAGTGGACACCAACCGTCAGCTCTATGACGGCCTGCTGCAGCGCTACAAGGAAGTGGGCGTTGCCGGTGATGTACGTTCCAACAACATTTCCATCATCGACCGTGCCGAAGTGCCTGATGGGCGTTTCAAGCCCAGCCTGATCCGGAATCTGGCACTGGGGGTTTTGTTGGGCGCAATGCTGGGTGTGCTGATTGCGTTTCTACTGGAGTTCTTGGACGACACACTCAAGACCCCTGAAGACATCGAGCAGAAACTCAAAATGCCGGTGTTGGGTGTGGTGCCTAAATTGGGGCCGAAGGAGAGCATGGCGGCGGTTGCAAGCAATCCGCAGTCGTCGTTCTCCGAGGCCTATCGCTCGGTACGCACGGCGCTGCAGTTTGCAACGGATCATGGCGTGCCCAAAACGTTGTTGATTTCCAGCAGTGGCCCTGGGGAGGGTAAATCGACCACCGCGCAGGCGTTGGCGCGCAACCTCACCCAGCTTGGCAAGCGTGTCATGTTGGTAGACGCCGACCTGCGCAATCCTTCCTTGCATAAAGCCTTTGGCCTGCGTGCGGAGCATGGCCTCAGTAGCCTGCTGTCAGGTGCATGCAGCTTTGCCGACGTGGTACAGCCATCGGGAGAGGAACGTCTGGATTTGATTCTGGCCGGGCCGCTGCCACCGAACCCTGCCGAGCTTTTGTCCGGTACCAAACTGATTTCATTGCTCACCGTCGCATCCGAGCGCTACGACCACGTCATCGTTGATGGGCCGCCTGTATTGGGTTTGGCCGATGCGCCGATACTTGCCAATTCGGTGGATAGCACGCTGTTGATGATCTCCAGTGGCAAAACCAAGAGCGGTGCGGCACAAGCTGCGCTGAAACGACTGCTAACGGCACGGGCACGTATCGTCGGTTGTTTGCTGACCAAATACGACGCGCGTACTGCCGGCTATGGGTATGGCTACGGGTACCAATACGAGTCGTATTACGCCTATGGCAACAAGCCAAGGCTGACCAAGGGCTGATCGATGAGCGGCGCGAATGGGGACGCGCTGGAGTGGGCGGTAGCACTGTTGCATGCGCCGGGTGAACGGCATGCGTTGCGACAGCGCCCGTTGCCGGATGGGATCACCGAACTGCTGGGAATAGCCGCGACAACCTCGCCTGAGTCATTGGCCATTGCGGCCAAACACTTCGGTGAACCGGAGTCCCGTATGCGCGAAGCTGCCCAGTTCTATGTTCGCGAAATCCTGCTGTTTCCACAGGCAGATGCCTACCGCATCCTGGGTGTCAGCGATGACGCATCGCAGGACGTCATCAAAACCCACCATCGCTTGTTGCAGCGATGGCTGCATCCAGATCGATTGCAACATGCCGGAGATGCGGTATTTGCAGCGCGGGTGAACGTCGCGTGGCAGCGTCTTCGCAATACCGCACAGCGTGCTCAATATGATGCCCACTTGCGCCAAACAGACCATTTGCCAGCGGCGCTGGATATTGGCGCCATGCCGGTCGTGCGGGTATGGGGTGCAGAGCCGCCACCCGTTCCGCCGCTGCATCGTTGGCTGCGCCGGCTGCCATTGCTGATGTTGCTGCTGGTGTGTGGTGGCTTGTTCTGGATGGTGTTGCAAGATTGGCGTCGTGAGCCTGAGTTGGCATGGGGCGAGCCTGACGTTGCCTCGGCACCCGCGCAAGCGCAGTCAGCAATATCGAGTACTTCTCAGCCAGTTACCAAAGCAGCGCGGCACCAGCATGCAGCGCCACCGGATCCGCGGGTTCCCGCCGCGACTGCGGCGCACGTCAAGCCTGGCAGGATGGCAAGTGCACTTCCTGTGGTGCCTTCGCACGGATTGGGCGAGGCGAGAGCGGCATCCATTCCGATGACAACGGCGGCAAGCCCTGTTTCGCATCGCAATAGTCGATCATCGCAACCTGGAGTGACGGCACCTGCAGTGGTTGCCGACATGACAATGACAGCACCTGTTGTCGAACCCATCTCACCGCCCCATGCGGCATTGCCATCACAGGCACAAATCGCTGCTGCGCAGCAGGTCGCGGACCAGTTGTTGCGGTATATGCAGCAATTGCAGCGACCGTCACCGTCGATCTGGAATAGCCCCGGGATTCAGGTCTCTGCGGAGCAGATGCGGAAGACATTGAATGCTGCGGGGGCGCCACGTTTTGGCGCTGTGCAATGGCGCATTGGTACCGATGCCGCAGACCTTGTATTGCGGTTTCCATCGCAACCGGATGGTAGCGGTGGTGGCACGTTCACTGCCGTACTGCAATGGCGCGAAGGCCGTTGGCTGGTGACCGGGGTAGGAATGGGGCAGGAGCAATGATGACCACGGCTCGCAACGTTGTCTTGATTATCGTTTCTGGTGTGCTGTTGTTCGCAGCGTGGCGGCTGGTTGGGCAGATACTGGCCGAACGCGATGCGACCGATAATCCGGTGGCAGCCTTGTCCTGGCGGCCCGCGGATCCGGTAGCGCTCCTGCAGCTCACCGAACAGCAACGCACCAGGCAGGATCTTGCGTCGGCTGCGCAGACAGCACGCCAATTGCTGGCACACGAGCCATTGAGTGGGCAGGCATTTCGAGAATTGGGGATGATCTCCGATCAACGCGGCGATCGCGCACAGGCGAAAAAGTTGTTTGACATCGCCGCACGCCGCGCGCCGCGAGACCTCCCCACGCATGCGTGGTTAGCCCAATATGCGCTGCGGCAGCACGACTATCCCGGTGCGATGCAGCAGTTTGACATCGTGTTTCGGCAGGCGCCGGAGCGACTGGCCAGGCTGGCCCCAGCCTTGGTGCAAATGGCGAAGGAACCGGCCTTTGCCGATGCGCTGGCCGCCAGCTTGCGTACCAATCCGCCGTGGCGTGCCGCGATGCTACAGGCGTTGCAATCGCGTACGGATGACAAGGCGCAGGCGCAAGTGATGCAAAGCCTGCAATCACGTGGTGGGCTCAGTGTTGAGGAGTTTGCCCATTGGTTGAATAGCCTGATGGCACAGGGCCGTTGGGGCGAGGCCTATGCGCGCTGGGCGGATACCGTGGTCAAGCCTGGCGGCAGGCTGCCGACGCTTTTCAATGGCGACTTCAGTACGGCTCCAAGTAGCGCTGGCTTCGATTGGTACCTGCGCGACATCCCCGGTGTGCTGTTGAACGTGGAGCGGCAGGCGGCAGCACCCACGCATCAGGTGCACGTTAGTTTTATGGATCGCGGTATTCCCAGTACGGGGTTGGAGCATCCCTTGTTGTTGATGCCAGGGCACTATCGGTTGACAGTGCAGGTGCGCGGGCAGGCATTGGCGAGCGAATTGGGGTTGCGGTGGGTGTTGGCGTGTCAGTCGGGCCCACAAATAGTGGCGTTGAGCCTGCCAGCAGATGGTAGTTTTGGTTGGCGCCAGTTGACCGGAGACTTCGAAGTTCCCGATAAAAGCTGCCAGGGGCAGTGGTTACGGCTCACCAACCCGGTGTCGGGTGGAGCCGGGCAGCGAGTTGCGGGCGAGCTGTGGTTGGCAAACATGCAGATTGAACGGCTTGCCAATTGATCGAGTCGTTGTAGTCCACCCAGCCTATTGCCATTATCGATGAATGCGCGGAGGATCAGGCCTACCGCGTGTCTTGCGCTTGCCGGAAGCAAGGGGGTGCTGCATGGACGTCGTGATTGTGGATGATCTGCCGTCGGCCCGCACGTTGATGCGGCATGTTGTTCAGGAAATCGGGCCGCAGCTCAATGTGCATGATTTTGGCGTGCCCGAAGACGCACTGAATTGGTGCGAGGACAATCGCCCCGACTTGCTGCTGCTGGATTACCGCATGCCGGGCATGGATGGGCTGGAACTGGCCAGGGCATTTCGCAAATCGCTGCGCAATCGGGATGTGCCCATCGTGCTGGTCACGGTGGTGGAGGATGCGCCAGTGCGGCAGGCGGCGCTGGATGCCGGTGTCATCGACTTTGTGGTCAAGCCCATTAAACCTCGTGACGTGCGTGCGCGCTGTCGTAATCTGCTGCAACTTCGGCAGCAGTCCGAATCGGTCAAGCAACGTGCGTTGTCACTGGAGCAGCGTTTGCTGGCCAGCATGCATGAAGTGGAAGAGCGCGAGCGCGAAACCCTGTCGCGGCTGGCGCGCGCCATCGAGTTCCGTGATACCGGCACCAGCGCTTATCTGGAACGCATGGCGCATGTGGCAGGGGTGATTGCAGAAGGACTTGGCTTGCCCGAAGAACAAGTGCGTTTGATCGAATTGGCGGCACCACTGCACGATATTGGCAAAATTGCCATTCCCGATGCCATCTTGATGAAGCCCGGCCCGTTGGAACCGCATGAGCGTGACCATATGAAGCAGCACCCGCGGATCGGCTACGAACTGTTGCAAGACAGCCAGAATCGTTTTATCCAAGTGGGCGCGCAAATTGCCCTGCGCCATCATGAATGGTGGGATGGCAGCGGCTATCCGGACGGGTTGCGAGGACACGCCATTCCGATTGAAGCGCGGGTGGTGACGGTGGCCGATGTGTTCGATGCGTTGCTGTCGCCACGGCCCTATAAGCAGGCGTGGAGCATTGGGCGCACACTGGAATACATCGGCTCACAAAGCGGCACTATGCTGGATCCAGGGTGCGTGCGTGCATTGATGAACAATTTGCCGCGCATCTACGACATCTGCGATCGGTATTCCCATGTCCAACCCGGCCGAGCCACGGGTTGAGGGCTTGCACGTGGGTATCGGCCTCATTTGGTCAAAGTTGCAACAGCGTGATGACAGCGAGCACACGCAAGTTTTTGTGCGCATTGTCATCACGTTTTTGTTCTGCCTGTATTTGGGGTGGCTAGTCGGCTCAGGCGACGCTAGTCCGCAGTTGCGCGCCACGTGGATGATTTTGTTGGCCGAGTTGGGGCTGTCGGTGGTATTGCTGGCGGCCATCGTAGCGTCGCCGGCCCCCTCGCACCCGCGTCGATGGCTGGGCATGCTGGCGGATTATGCGTCGATGGGCGGCGTCATGTACTTGCAGGGCGAGCAGGCCGCGCCGCTGTATGCCGTGTATCTGTGGGTCACCATCGGCAATGGTTTGCGCTACGGCTCGGGTTATCTATATGCCGCAACCGTGTTGGCGGCGCTGTCCTTTGGAAGCATGGCGGCGATGACGGCGTATTGGCAGCAAAATCCCTATCTGTCATGGGGATTGCTGTTGGGGGTGGTGGCGGTACCGCTGTATTTCGCCAGTTTGTTGAAAGCCTTGACTGTTGCGATGGAAGACGCGCGACGCGCGAATCAGGCCAAGAGCCGCTTCCTGGCAAACATGAGCCATGAGTTTCGCACCCCATTGAATGGGCTTTCGGGTATGTCCGAATTGTTGGCCAGCACCCGTCTGGATGCCGAGCAACGCGGTTATCTGGAAACCCTGCAAGCAGCAACGCGTTCGCTGCTGGCATTGGTCGAGGATGTGCTGGACATTTCAGTGATCGAAGCAGGCAAGTTGAAGATACGCCAGGAAACATTCGAGTTGCCCGTGTTGCTGAATCAGATCAACTTGATGCTGCGCCCGCAGGCGCGCAACAAGCAGCTGGATTACGTGGTTACGTTGATGACCGACGTGCCGGCAAGGTTGCGCGGTGATCCCAGGCATTTGCAGCAGGTATTGGTGAATCTGCTCAGTAATGCCATCAAATTTACCCGGAAGGGTGAGGTGCGGATGACGGTGGCGCAAGCGGCTGCCAGCGATGGCCATGTGCGTTTGCGTTTTACCGTATCGGATACTGGAATTGGCATCCCTGCGTCAGCGCGCGCGCGCTTGTTTGATGCGTTTGAACAGGCCGACAACAGCTTGGTGCGCCGGCACGGCGGCACCGGGCTGGGTACCGCCATTGCCAAGGGTTTGACCGAAGCGATGGGGGGTAGCATCGGGTTTGAAAGCCGTGAGCATGTTGGCAGTCGTTTCTGGATTGAATTGCCGTTTGAAGTCCCAGTTGCGTTGGAATGCGCAAGCTTTGAATCCGCTCCGACACCACCACCTGTGCAGGTGGCAAGTCCGGCACCGGCGCTGAATATTATCGATTTTGCCGATCCCTTCTTGCGTCATCGTGCACGAGTCAAGCCCTTGCGTATCTTGGTCGCCGATGACCACGCTGCCAATCGCCTGCTGCTGCAAACCGTGTTGCAAAAGGCAGGGCATCGGGTGATGGCAGTGGAAGATGGCGAAGCGGCATTGGAGGCTCTGGCCAGCGGCGGTTTTGATCTGGCGTTGATTGACCTGCACATGCCATCCATGAGTGGCATTGACCTGCTGCGGCAGCTGCGGGTGATGGAGGCTGGCCGGCATGAGGCGACACCTGTCATTGTGGTCAGTGCAGATGCGATGGCCGACACCCTGCAAGCCTGCCGCAATGCGGGCGCACGCGCGTATATCACCAAGCCGTTTACCGCAGGCCGGTTACTTGAAGCCATTGCCGAAATCGTGTCCGGGGAGCGGCCGGGTGAAGCCGAGCCGGCGGTGCAATTGCAACATGGCAGCAACGCGCAAGTACTCGATGCAACGGCATTGGATGAGTTTGCCGCACTCGGCATGGGCAAAGCTTTCGAAACCGAATTTATCGGCCAATGTGTGACCGATGCGCGGATGGCCTTGGTTCGGATGCGGCAGGCGATCGTGGTGGCTGATTGGGAGCAGTATCGTGATCAGGCGCACGCGTTGAAGGGCGTGGCCAGCAATCTTGGCTTGCGCCAATGCAGCACCTTGAGCAGTGCGCTGATGCGAATGAGTGGCATCGAGCTGGCCCGTGATGGTCAGCGTCATTGCGATACCCTGGCCGACTGCCTGCGGCGTGGTGAGCAAGCACTCGCGGCGCGCGGCAGCTGGGTGCCGGCGCGCGAGGAAACACCATAGCGGGGACTCAGGCGTGTGCCGTTACCGGCTCGCCGTGGCGGCGATACTGCGCACGTACCAGCCGTTCCATGGTGCGCAGGGATTTTTCTCCCAACTGCAATGCGGTCTCCACCCACACTGCGGTGATGGCCATCATGCCCTCCAAGCTGATCGGCTGGGCCATCGCGCGCACCTTGTGCATGGCGCTGCGTGCGTGCGCGATGCGGCGATTGCCGCGAATGACCTCGTCCACCGCCAACTGGCCTTGACCGCGGGGCGCCAGCACATCCACTAGGCCCATTCGGTACAACTCATCGCTGGAATGAATATCACCGGAGAGCATCAGTCTTTCGGCCTGATGCGGAGCAATGCGTTTGCACAGGAACGAATACGCGCCCATTCCCGGGAATAGGTCAAACAATACCTCCGGCAAGCCCATTCCCACGCCTTCCTCGGCAACGATGGTGTGGCAGCTCAGTGCAGCTTCAAAGCCACCGCCCAAGGCATCGCCTTGCACCAGCGCAATGCTGTGGGCGCCCGCATCCAGCCCCGCATGAAATGCATGTACGCCACGCACGCATTGCTGTGCATAGGTCAGCAAGGCAGGGCGATCTTGCCTGCGGATCGCATCGCAAAAATATTCCAGATCACCGCCTAGATTGAATGCATCGCAGTCCGAGGCCAGTACCACGTGGTGCAACCCGCCGTCGCGTTGTTGTGCTTCAACTTGCAGGCGAGCGCCGAGCAGATGTTGGTATTGCAGAATTTCGGCTACCAGTGCCGGCTTGAAGCAGGCACGGCCGGCGCGTTGCACCAGATCGGCGTGCATGTGGCACCAATGCACAGTGCCATCGGAAGTGGCGTGTGTGCGCAGAGTGGAGTAGCGGGGATTGGGGGAGAGTTGTTCAATAGTTGCAGTGGCCATGATCGCTCCAGACAGAGGCTGCCAGCGTGGGCCAGCGCGGCAGGGTGCGGAGGAAGCGGCGTGTGTTGGCCCGAGCTCTCTATGCGCCCAAATGGTTGAAAGTGCAACAAAAAAACCCCGGGTGCAGGGCATCCGGGGTGGGTTGATGCGTGGCGCTGACAGCGCCGATACTCAGGTTTTGGCGGGCTCGCGCAGCTCTTTGCGCAGGATCTTGCCGACATTGCTTTTGGGCAATTCGTTGCGGAATTCGACAAAACGCGGCTGCTTGTAGCCGGTCATGTTTTCGCGGCAGAACGCCTTTACTGCATCGGCCGTCAATGCTGGGTCTTTCTTGACGATAAACACCTTCACAGCCTCACCGGATTTGTCATCCGGCACGCCGATGGCGGCCACTTCCAACACACCGGGCATCATTGCAATCACGTCTTCCACTTCATTGGGATAGACGTTGAAGCCAGATACCAGAATCATGTCTTTCTTGCGGTCGACGATATAGAAATAACCTTGTTCGTCCATCTTGGCCATATCGCCGGTATGCAGCCAACCGTCGGCATCCATGACCTTGGCGGTTTCTTCGGGACGCTGCCAATAGCCCTTCATCACCTGTGGGCCTTTGACACAGAGCTCGCCAATTTCGCCCATGGGCAGGATTTGGCCATCTTCCCCTTTGATGCAGACCAGCGTAGATGGCACCGGCATGCCGATGGAGCCGTTATAGGCGCGCAAATCCAGCGGGTTGATGCACACCGCGGGCGACGTTTCGGTCAGGCCATAGGCCTCCGCCAAGGTGGTGCCAGTCACCTGTTTCCACTTGTCGGCCACGGCCCGTTGCACGGCCATACCACCGCCCAAGGTCAGGTGCAGATGCGAGAAATTCACTTGCTCGAAGCCGGGGGTGTTGAGCAAGCCATTGAACAGAGTGTTGACACCCGTGATCGCAGTGAAGCGGGTACTTTTGAGTTCTTTGACGAAACCGGGCATATCGCGCGGATTGGTGATCAATAGATTACTTGCGCCGAACTTGATGAACACTAGGCAGTTCGCGGTCAGCGCGAAGATGTGGTACAGCGGCAACGCGGTGACGATGGTTTCTTCGCCAAGCCTGATATTGGCCCCCACCCACGCCGCCGCCTGCTGCATATTGGCCACCAGGTTGCGATGGGTCAGCATCGCGCCCTTGGAGACACCGGTGGTGCCGCCGGTGTATTGCAGGAAGGCCAAGTCGTCCAGCGTACTGCGGAGTTGGGGCAGCTGGTGCATGCGGCCAAGTGTCAAGGTGTCGCCGAAGCGCACCGCACCCGGAATATTGTAGTCGGGCACCATTTTCTTGATGTACTTGAGCACGAAATTGATGAGCGCGCCCTTGGGGAAGCCCAGCATGTCGCCCAACCCTGTCGTGATGGCACGCACGCCCGGCATCTGCGCCAACACTTCTTGCGCCACGTTGCCGAAGTTGTCCATCACCAACAAGACACTGGCCCCGGAGTCTGCCAACTGGTGCTTGAGCTCACGCGGGGTATACATCGGGTTGGTGTTGACGACGACCAGCCCAGCGCGCAAGACGCCAAAAATCGCCACTGGATATTGCAGGCAGTTAGGCATCATGATCGCGACGCGATCACCTTTTTTAAGTTTCAACTCGCCAAGCAGATAGCCGGCAAAATCACGGCTGAGGCGATCCAGTTCGGCATAGGTGATCGATTTGCCCATATTGATGAAGGCGGTTTTATTGCCATACTGCGCAATTGCCTTGTCAAACACATCGGTGATCGACGCGAACTCGTTCATGTCGATTTCGGCGGGCACGCCGGCGGGGTAGTGGTCTAACCAAGGCTGTTGCGAACGCATGCACTGTTCCCCTGCAAGTGAGCCGGCGCAGTAGGTGCGGCGGCGTATGGATTCCGCTTTGATTTGAGCATAGCCTCCGATGCGTGACAAGCCGATCTGGTCAAGAGCAGGAATGCTGCAATGCGCAATTTCCATGTATTTCCCCGCATTGTGCTCGCCACCGTGCCGACCTTGCTACTGATGGTGTCCGCGGCCTGCCACAAACAAGTGCCGGAACAGGCCGTGCGGGCGCAGCTTGCGGCGTTGCAGGCGGCAATGGATGCCCGCGACGCCACTGCAGTGCGCGATTTGCTGGCAACCGATTTCATCGGCGAGCAGGGGCTGGAAAAACGCGGCGCGCATCAACTTGCTGCTGGCCTGTTTCTGCGCTACCGCGAGGTAAGCGCGAAGATCGGCCCGATCCAGGTCGAGGTGCTCGATCCCAGCAACGCCATCGCCCGCTTCAACCTGCTGGCCACGGGCGGCAGTGATGGACTGCTGCCCGACAGTGGCCAAGTATTCGCGGTGGAAACCGGTTGGCAGTACATCGACGGCCACTGGCTGCTGCGCAACGCAAGTTGGAAGCCTGCGTTGTAATGCGTTTCAATCTGCGCGCGCCGCCAACTGCCGCAGCACATACTGCAACACGCCGCCATGACGGGCGTAGTCCACTTCCTTGGGTGTGAGCAGCAATACATCGACTTCAAAAGTGATGATGCGGCCATCGACGCGGGTGGCGGTGACGGTGGCAAGCTTCGAAGCGCCATCGGCCAGCCCGGATACCGCGTAGGTCTCATGGCCATCCAGGCCCAAGCTGGCGGCGTTCTGTCCCGCGCGAAATTGCAGCGGCAGCACGCCCATGCCCACCAAGTTGCTGCGGTGGATGCGCTCGAAACTTTCCGCAATCACCGCTTTCACGCCGAGCAGCAACGTGCCTTTGGCGGCCCAGTCACGGCTGGAACCGGTGCCGTATTCCTTGCCGGCGATCACCAGCAGCGGGGTGGCGTCCGCTTTGTAGTGCATCGCGGCATCAAAGATCGCCATTTTCTCCGGCGGCTGCGCGCCGAAGTACAGGGTGTTGCCGCCTTCTTCGCCACCGAAAAACAAATTCTTGATGCGGATATTGGCGAAGGTGCCGCGTACCATTACATCGTCATTGCCGCGCCGGCTGCCATAGCTGTTGAAATCTTGCGGGGCCACGCCACGGGCAATCAGGTAACGGCCGGCCGGCGACTCTTTCTTGATGCTGCCGGCCGGGCTGATGTGGTCGGTGGTGATGGAGTCCCCGAAGTAGCCCAGCACGCGCGCGCCGTGGATGTCGTCGATGCGGCCCACCTGCATGGTCATGCCGTCGAAGTAGGGCGGGTTCTTGATGTAGGTGGACTCCGCATTCCAGGCATACAGTTCGCCATCCGGTGAGGCGATGGCGTTCCAGCGTGCATCCCCTTTGAACACGTCGGCGTAGTTCTGCTTGAACATGTCCGGGCCAAGCGTGGCCAAAATGGTGTTGTGGATGTCCTGGTTGCTGGGCCACAACTCTTTCAGATACACCGGTGCACCATGGGTATCGGTGCCCAGCGGCTCCTTGGTGATATCGAGTTCGGTGCTGCCGGCCAGCGCGTAGGCCACCACCAGCGGAGGGCTGGCCAGATAGTTCATCTTCACTTCGGCGTGGATGCGGCCTTCGAAATTGCGGTTGCCCGACAACACCGAGGCCACGCACAAATCACCGGCCGCAATTCCGGCGCTGACTTCGACCGGCAACGGGCCGGAATTGCCAATACACGTGGTGCAGCCATAGCCCACGGTGTAGAAGCCGATTTTTTCCAGCTCGGCCAGCAGCCCGGCGCGTTGCAGGTAATCCGTGACCACCCGTGAACCGGGTGCCAGCGACGTTTTGACCCACGGTTTGCGGGTCAGCCCACGTGCGGCCGCATTGCGCGCCAGCAGGCCAGCGGCCACCATGACGGCCGGATTGGAGGTATTGGTGCACGAGGTAATCGCGGCAATGACCACCGCGCCATCCTTGATCCGCATGTGGCTGCCGTCGATGGCGATATCGGCCTGGCCTTTGCCATGTTGTTCGTTGCCCACGGCCGCGCCACCACCTTCGGCGATGAAATCAGCCACCTCGCTGCTGCGCTTGTCGCGGGCGGCGGTGAGTTGGCTGATTGCCGCGCGGCTGGCACTTGGCATGTCGGTCAGCAAGACCCGGTCTTGCGGGCGCTTGGGACCGGCCAGCGAGGGCAGCACGGTGCCCATGTCCAGTTCCAAGGTGGCGCTGTACTGCGCGTGCGGGCTGCTGGCGTCGTGCCACAGGCCTTGCACCTTGGCATAGGCCTCCACCAGGGCGATCTGATCATCACTGCGACCTGACAGGCGCAGATAATTCAGTGATTCGGCATCAATCGGGAAAATGGCGCAGGTGGCGCCATATTCGGGCGACATATTGCCAATCGTGGCACGGTCGGCCAGCGGCAGGTGTTGCAGCCCAGCGCCGAAGAATTCGACAAACTTGCCGACCACACCGTGCCGACGCAGCATCTCGGTGACGGTCAGCACCAGATCGGTGGCGGTCGCCCCTTCCGGCAGTTTGCCGGTCAGCTTGAAGCCCACCACTTGCGGGATCAGCATGGAGGCAGGCTGCCCCAGCATCGCGGCTTCCGCCTCGATACCGCCCACGCCCCAGCCCAGAATGCCGATGCCATTGACCATGGTGGTATGGCTGTCGGTGCCAAACAGGGTGTCAGGGAAGGCCCACTGGACGCCATCCAGCTCACGCGTCATCACCACCCGCGCCAGATATTCCAGGTTGACCTGATGCACGATGCCGGTGTTGGGCGGCACCACCTTGAAGTTGCCAAAGGCCTTTTGCCCCCAGCGCAGGAAGCCGTAGCGCTCGGTATTGCGTTCGAATTCGATCCGGCCGTTGGCGTCCAGCGCATCGGGGCGGGCGAACACGTCCACTTGCACCGAATGATCAATCACCAATTCCGACGGAATCAGCGGGTTGATCTGCTCGGGCCGGCCGCCCAGTTTCACCACCGCGTCGCGCATCGCCGCCAGATCCACCACGCAAGGTACTCCAGTGAAATCCTGCAAGATCACGCGGGCCGGCATGAAGGCGATCTCGGTGGCAGGTTCAGCGGCGGGGTTCCACTGGGCCAGCGCTTCGATATGCGCCGGCAGCACGCTGACGCCGTCTTCATGCCGCAACAGGTTTTCCAGCAGGATTTTCAGCGAATACGGCAGGCGCGCGATGTCAAACCGCTGCCCCAGCGCCGGCAGGCTGGCGTAGGCATAGGTGTTGCCATTCACATCAAGCTGGGCGCGGGTGGCAAAGGAATTCAACATGGCAGGCTTCCGATTGCAGGGATGCCGCAAGTGTATGCGCTGAACTGTAAGCATTCCGTTGCAGTGGTGTAGCAACCAGTTCCTTGAAGGCGGCAATTGCGGGATTAAGTAGGGTTGAAAAAGTATGTATAATTCATGCATACCAAAGTGGATGTGCGCGATGGAAGCCACCGTTGCCGAGCGCGGCCAAATCACCTTGCCCAAAGCCGTGCGCGATGCATTGGGGCTGGCCAAGGGCAGCGTGCTGAAAGTGGAACTGGATGGCAGCCGCATTGTGCTGAGCAAGCATGTGGACGATGCGATTTCGCGCGTGCGCGGCAAGTTTGCGCTGGATGCCAGCCCAGCCAACAAAGGCAAGGCCGCGTGATTGCGGTGGATGCCCCGGTGTTGGTGGAATTGCTGGCCAATGGCCCACGCGCCGATGCGGTGGAAGTAGGGTTGCGGCAAGCCCTTGGCGCGGGCCGGGTGGTGATTTGCGATGCCGCACTGGCGCAGTTGTGCGCCAGTTTGCGTAACGGTGCCGACGCACTGGCCGCGCTGGAAGAAATGGGCGTGCATTTTGCCGCGATTGAACCCAAATCCGCCTTACGTGCTGGCGAAATGCAGCGCCGGCAACGCCAACGTGGGGCCGCCACACGCCCGATTTCCGATTTCCTGACTGGTGCCCACGCGCTGCTGCAATGCGATGCGCTACTCACCTTCGATGCCGAATTTCATCGCGACTACTTCAAAGGCTTGAAGTTGATCGTGCCAAACGTTTGATCGCACCACCTCACTGGAGACCTCCCCCATGTTGAATGCATACCGCCAACACCTTGCCGAGCGTGCCGCGCTGGGCATCCCCGCACTGCCACTGACGGTGCAGCAGACCGCCGAGGTCATTGAATTGCTGAAAGCCCCGCCGGCGGAGGAAGCTGAGTGCCTGCTGGACTTGTTGGTCAATCGCGTGCCGGCCGGCGTGGACGATGCCGCCAAGGTCAAGGCCTCGTATTTGGCGGCGATTGCGTTTGGCAGCGAAACCAATGCGCTGATTTCCCGCGCCCGCGCCACCGAGTTGCTGGGCACCATGCTGGGCGGCTACAACGTCGCCCCGTTGGTGCAATTGCTGGACGATGCCGAGATTGGCAGCGTGGCGGCCAATGCACTCAAGCACACCTTGCTGGTGTTCGATGCCTTCCATGACGTGCAGGACAAGGCCAAGACCGGCAACGCCAATGCGCAAGCCGTGCTGCAAAGCTGGGCCGAGGCCGAGTGGTTCACCAGCAAGCCGGAAGTACCGGCCAGCCTGACCATCACCGTGTTCAAAGTAC
The DNA here is from genome assembly GCF_937872235.1 of uncultured Thermomonas sp. NCBI lineage: Bacteria > Pseudomonadati > Pseudomonadota > Gammaproteobacteria > Lysobacterales > Lysobacteraceae > Thermomonas > uncultured Thermomonas sp. The sequence continues at coordinate 12,096 of NZ_CALMPC010000077.1, read as the reverse complement.
CCGGCGAAACCAATACCGATGACCTGTCGCCTGCGCCGGACGCCACTACCCGCCCCGACATCCCGATGCATGCACTGGCAATGTTGAAAAATGCGCGCCCGGATGCACCATTCCAACCGGAAGAAGACGGCAAGCGCGGGCCGATTCAAAATATCCTGTCACTGAAGGACAAAGGTCATTTGGTGGCCTACGTGGGCGACGTGGTCGGTACCGGCTCCAGCCGCAAATCGGCCACCAACTCGGTGCTGTGGTGGACCGGCGATGACATCCCCTACATCCCCAACAAGCGCGCCGGTGGTGTGTGCCTCGGCGGCAAGATCGCGCCGATTTTCTACAACACCATGGAAGACGCCGGGGCGCTGCCGATCGAGCTGGATGTCAGCCAGATGCAACATGGCGACGTGGTCGAGCTGCGTCCGTATGAAGGCAAGGCACTGAAAGCTGGCGAAGTGATCGCCAGCTTCGAACTCAAATCCGACGTGCTGCTGGACGAAGTGCGTGCCGGTGGCCGTATTCCGCTGATCATCGGGCGTGGCCTGACCGCCAAGGCGCGTGAAGCGCTGGGCTTGCCGGCCACCCACCTGTTCCGCCTGCCGGTCAATCCGCCGGATACCGGCAAGGGTTTCACCTTGGCGCAGAAGATGGTGGGCCGCGCCTGCGGTCTGCCGGAAGGCAAGGGCATGCGCCCGGGCACCTATTGCGAGCCGAAGATGACCTCGGTAGGCAGCCAGGACACCACCGGTCCGATGACCCGCGACGAGCTGAAAGACCTGGCCTGCCTGGGCTTCAGCGCGGACCTGGTGATGCAGAGCTTCTGCCACACCGCCGCCTACCCCAAGCCGGTCGATGTGAAAACCCATCACACCTTGCCGCAGTTCATTTCCACCCGTGGCGGCATTTCGCTGCGCCCCGGCGATGGCGTGATCCACAGCTGGCTCAACCGCATGTTGCTGCCTGATACCGTGGGCACCGGCGGTGATAGCCATACCCGTTTCCCGGTGGGGATTTCGTTCCCGGCCGGCTCCGGCTTGGTGGCATTTGCCGCCGCCACCGGGGTGATGCCGCTGGACATGCCCGAATCGGTGCTGGTGCGCTTCAAAGGCGAATTGCAGCCGGGGGTCACCCTGCGTGATCTGGTCAACGCGATCCCGCTGTACGCGATCAAGGCGGGTTTGTTGACGGTGGCCAAGGCCGGCAAGAAAAATATCTTCTCTGGCCGCATCCTGGAAATCGAAGGCTTGCCGAACTTGAAGGTGGAACAAGCTTTTGAATTGTCCGATGCCTCGGCCGAGCGCTCCGCCGCTGGTTGCAGCGTGCGCCTGAACAAAGAGCCGATCATTGAATATCTCAACAGCAATATCGTGCTGTTGAAAAACATGATTGCCGAAGGCTATCAAGATGCGCGTTCGCTGGCGCGCCGCATCGAGAAAATGGAGGCTTGGTTGGCCAACCCGCAATTGCTGGAGCCGGATGCCGATGCCGAGTACGCGGCGGTCATCGACATTGATCTGGCCGACGTGCACGAGCCCATCGTGGCCTGCCCGAACGATCCGGACGATGTGAAAACCCTGTCCGATGTAGCTGGCGCGCAGATCGACGAAGTGTTCATTGGTTCGTGCATGACCAATATCGGCCACTTCCGTGCCGCTGCCAAATTGTTGGAAGGCAAACGCGACCTGCCCACCCGCTTGTGGATTGCACCGCCCACCAAGATGGATGCCAGCGAGCTGACCAAGGAAGGCCACTACGGCACCTTTGGCAACGCCGGTGCGCGCACCGAAATGCCCGGCTGTTCGCTGTGCATGGGCAACCAGGCGCAGATTCGTGAAGGCTCCACCGCGATGTCCACCAGCACCCGCAACTTCCCCAACCGCTTGGGCCGCAATACCAATGTGTACCTGGGTTCGGCCGAGTTGGCGGCGATTTGCGCACGCCTCGGCCGGATTCCCACGCGTGAGGAATACATGGCCGACATCGGCGTGATCAATGCCAATGGCGACAAGATCTATCGCTACATGAACTTCGACCGGATCGAGGAGTACAGGGCGATTGCGGATACCGTTGCGGCGTGATGCTTGCGCTGTAGTTTGAAACAGCAACGCCCGGCCCGACCGGGCGTTGCTGTTTCGGCTTTGGGTGCGCAACCTATTCCGGGTCGTAATCCAGATTGAACGACAGCCAGCGTTCGGCCTGCGCCAAATCCACGCCTTTGCGTTTGGCGTAGTCGGTCACTTGTTCTTTGCTGACCCGGCCTACCACAAAATAATGGCTATCGGGGTGGCTGAAATACAGACCCGACACGCTGGCTGCGGGGTACATCGCAAAGTGGTCGGTCAGGGTGATATTGGCGTTATCAGTGGCTTTGAGCAAGTCAAACACCACGCGTTTTTCACTGTGTTCGGGGCAGGCCGGGTAGCCGGGGGCAGGGCGGATGCCTTGATAGCGCTCGGCGATCAAATCGTCATTGCTCAACTGCTCGTCCGCGGCATAGCCCCACAATTCGGTACGCACGCGCTGGTGCAGACGTTCGGCGAAGGCTTCGGCCAAGCGGTCGGCCAAGGATTTGAGCAAGATCGCGTTGTAGTCGTCGTGCTCGGCGCGGAAGCGTTCCAGATGCGGCTCGATCCCCAGTCCGGTGGTCACCGCGAATGCGCCCACCCAGTCCTGTTTGCCACTGTCTTGCGGGGCGATGTAATCGGCCAAACACAGGTTAGGGCGCTCGATGGGTTTGTCGGCCTGTTGACGCAAGCAGCGCAGCCACACATCGGCACCGTCTTTTTGCAGCACGATATCGTCGCCCACGGTATTGGCCGGCCAGAACCCGCAGGCTGCTTTGGCAGTGAGCCATTTTTCACTGACGATTTGCTTCAGCATCGCACGCGCATCGGCGTACAACTCGCTGGCCTGTTTGCCCACGATGCTGTCGGTCAAGATCGCCGGGAATTTTCCGGCCAACTCCCACGCATTGAAGAACGGCGACCAGTCGATGCAATCCACCAGTTCCTGCAACGGGTAGTCATCAAACACATGCAGTCCCGGTTGCAATGGCGCCGGCGGGGTGTAGTTGGCCCAGTCGAAAGTGAACTTGTGCGCGCGGGCTTTTTCCAACGTCACCAAACGTTTGCCATCGCGTTGGCGATGACGCTGGCGGATATCGGCATAGTCGGCATCGTTGGCGGCCATGAAGGGTCCGCGTAGCTCCGGCGACAGCAGCGTTTGCGCGATACCTACCGCGCGCGATGCGTCTTTCACCCATACCGTGGGTGACTTGTAATGCGGGTCAATTTTCAACGCGGTATGCGCACGCGATGTGGTGGCACCACCAATCAGCAGCGGGATGGTGAAGCCCTGCCGCTGCATCTCGCGGGCAACGTGGCTCATTTCCTCCAGTGACGGCGTGATCAGGCCGGATACGCCAATCATGTCGGCGTTTTCGGCAATCGCGGTATCCAAGATCTTTTGCGCCGGCACCATCACCCCAAGGTCGATCACCTCGAAGTTATTGCAGGCCAGTACCACGCCAACGATATTTTTCCCGATATCGTGGACATCGCCTTTGACCGTGGCCATCACGATCTTGCCATTACTTTTGCCGGCGTCGCCGGTGCGCAGTTTTTCAGCTTCGATGAAGGGCAGCAGATAGGCCACTGCCTTTTTCATGACGCGCGCGGATTTGACCACCTGCGGCAAGAACATTTTGCCGGCACCGAACAGGTCGCCAACCACGTTCATGCCGTCCATCAACGGGCCTTCGATGACGTCCAGCGGGCGCGTGGACAGGCTGCGGGCTTCTTCGGTGTCGGTTTCGATATAGGCGTCGATGCCTTGCACCAGCGAGTGCGCCAAACGCTGGCCTACCGGCTTGTCGCGCCATGCCAGATCTTCGACTTTCTTTTCGCCTTTCTTGCCTTTGAAGCGGTCGGCGATTTCGAGCAAGCGTTCGGTGGCATCATCGCGGCGATTAAGCACCACGTCTTCCACGCGTTCGCGCAGATCCGCATCCAGACTGTCATACACCGGCAGTGCGCCGGCATTGACGATGCCCATGTCCATGCCGGCGCGGATCGCGTGATACAAAAACACCACGTGAATGGCCTGACGCACGGCCTCGTTGCCACGGAACGAAAACGACACGTTGGAAACGCCGCCGGAGATATGGCTAAACGGATGGCGGCGTTTGATTTCGCGGCAGGCTTCGATAAACGCCACCGCGTAATCGTTGTGCTCCTCGATACCGGTGGCAATGGCAAAGCAATTGGGATCGAAGATGATGTCTTCCGGCGGGAAACCAATTTCTTCGGTCAGCAGCGCGTACGCGCGCGAACTGATCTCAACCTTGCGCTCGACGGTATCGGCCTGGCCCGCTTCATCAAACGCCATCACCACTACCGCTGCACCATAGCGCCGCACCAGGCGCGCCTGCCGCAGAAATTCGGCTTCGCCTTCTTTCATCGAAATCGAATTGACGATGCCTTTGCCCTGCAAGCACTGCAAACCGGCTTCGATCACCTCCCATTTGGATGAGTCCACCATGACCGGCACTTTGGCGATGTCCGGTTCGGCGGCGATCAAGTTGAGGAACTCGACCATCGCCTTCTTGGAATCCAGCAGGCCTTCGTCCATATTGACGTCGAGCACCTGCGCGCCGTTTTCCACTTGCTGCCGCGCCACCACCACGGCCTCGTCCAAGCGGCCTTCCATGATCAATTTCTTGAATTGCGCACTGCCGGTGACATTGGTGCGCTCGCCCACGTTGATGAAGTTGGATTCCGGGGTAATGGTCAGCGGTTCCAGGCCGCTGAGGCGGGTTTGCCGAAGCAGGCGGCTCATGCCACGTCCTCCAACTGTGGTACCACGCGTGGCGGTAGCGCATGTACCGCTTGTGCAATCGCATGGATGTGTTCAGGCGTGGTGCCGCAGCAGCCGCCGACCAGATTGATCAAGCCGCTTTGGGCAAATTCACGCAGTACTTCGGCCATGTCTTCGGGGGTTTCATCATAACCACCAAACGCATTGGGCAGGCCGGCGTTGGGGTGACAGCTGACATAGGTGTCGGCCACTTGCGCCAGCACATCCACATGCTGACGCAGGTCTTTGGCACCCAGTGCGCAATTCAAACCAATGGCGAGTGGCTGCACATGTCGCAAGGAATACCAGAACGCCTCGGCAGTCTGCCCGGACAAGGTGCGGCCCGAGGCATCGGTAATCGTGCCCGAGATCATCACTGGCAGGCGTGCGCCGATTTCGTCGAACACATCATCAATGGCAAACAGCGCGGCCTTGGCATTGAGGGTGTCAAACACGGTTTCCACCATCAGCACATCGGCACCGCCTTCGATCAGGCCGCGTGCCGATTCGCGGTAGGCCTCGGCCAGTTCGTTGAAGGTGATGGCACGAAAGCCCGGGCGGTTCACATCCGGCGACAGTGAAGCGGTGCGGCTGGTGGGGCCCAATACGCCAATCACAAAGCGTGGTTGGCCGGGTGTATGCGCTTGCATGGCATCACATTCGACGCGTGCCAAGCGTGCACCTTCACGGTTCAACTCGCGCACCAGATGCTGCAAGCGGTAGTCGGCCAGCGAGATACTGGTGGAATTGAAGGTGTTGGTTTCAACAAGATCAGCGCCGGCTTGCAGATACTGGCGATGAATGCCGCCGATGATGTCGGGGCGGGTAAGACTGAGTAGGTCGTTGTTGCCGCGCTGGTCATGGCCTTCGCAGCCACAGCCGGGGCCGTGCTGGTGGCCTGCCTGCGTAAACAACGCATCGAAGCCGTCGGCAAAGCGTGTGCCGCGATAGTCGGCTTCGCTCAATTCATGGCGCTGAATCATGGTGCCCATCGCGCCATCAATGATCAGGATACGTTGGCTCAAAGCAGCTTGTAGCGCGGCAACCCGCGCCGGATGAAGCCAGGGGAGGGACATGACACGTATTCCTTACGGCTTGATGCCGGTCAGTGAAATCACTTCAAAATGCGGCGGGCGGCGCTCGCGGGTGACGGTGCCGCAATTGGCAATGCTCAAGCCGGCTTTTTCGGCAAATTTGCGCAAGTCCTTTTCGCCAAACCCGAGGTTGATATGGCCATATGCATCCACCACGGCGCGGTGTTCATGGCGGGCCAAGCTGGATAGCAGCAAGCGTCCGCCCTTGCGCAGCACACGTGCGGCTTCGGCAACCGCCTGTGCAGGCCTGGCGGCGTAGGTCAGGGCGTGCATCAGCACGACCAGATCGAAACTTTCGTCATCAAACGGCAGCGCGTGCATATCGCCTTCGCGAACCTCTACGTTGCCGTAGCGGCGCAGGCGCTCGCTGGCCGCCGCCACCACGCGTTGGCTGGAATCAATACATACATAACGATGTGCATGTGGTGCCAGTAACTCGGCCAGCACGCCGTCGCCCGAGGCGATATCCAGCACATCGCCCGGCCATAGCAACGGAATCGCGGTGCGTGCCAAGGCCTCCCACGTGCGCCCCGGCGAGTAATGGCGCTCCATGTCACCTGCCACCGAGTCGGCCCAATTTTGGTCAGCGGCACGCATCGCCAGCACGGCAGGCACGCGTTCGGCATCTTGGCGCAGCAGTGGGTCGTCGCTGCCGTGGCTGATCGAATGCCATAGCGCACGCTGCGGGGGCTCAATCGCGCTATCGTCAAAACGATAATAGGCAGAGACGCCGGCGCGGCGGTCGCGCACGAGCCCGGCATCCTTGAGTTTGGCAAGGTGGGTGGAGACGCGTGGTTGGGCCAGCTGGGTGATTGCAGAAAGCTCTGCCACCGTCAGTTCCTCGCCTTCCAGAAGCGCCAGCAGGCGCACCCGGGTGGCGTCGGCAAAAACCTTCAGATGCGACGACCAAGTTTCGAGATCCATTTATATCTTTCCATCGCGATTCAAAGATAATTGTTGCGCGATGCGGGATTGCGGTCAAGCGACTTCGGTGCCAGAGGTTGCTACAATGACGCTTCTTCGAAGCAGGCGAGGCGGTTGTGGAGTTCGGATATAGCGAAGAGCAGCGGATGCTGCAGGATGTTGCCCGCCGCATTGCGCGCGAAAAAATCGCGCCAAGTGCAGAACACCACGACCGAACCGGCGAATTCCCGCTGGAGAATATCCGTGCTTTGGGCGAAAACGGTTTGATGGGGATCGAAGTCCCCACCGAATACGGTGGGGCCGGCATGGATTCAGTTAGCTATGTGCTGGCGATGATCGAAATTGCAGCTGCGGATGCAGCGCATTCCACCATCATGTCGGTCAACAATTCGCTTTTCTGCAATGGCATTTTGACCTTCGGTAGCGAAGCGCAGAAGCAACAATACGTGCGCGATATTGCCGAAGGACGCGAAATTGGCGCATTCGCCTTGACCGAGCCGCAATCAGGTTCAGATGCCACCGCAATGCGCTGCAAGGCCGTCAAGCAGGTCGATGGCAGCTATGTCATCAACGGCAAGAAGAGCTGGATCACCTCCGGGCCGGTGGCCAAATACATCGTGCTGTTCGCAATGACCGATGCCGACAAGGGCGCACGTGGCATCACCGCGTTCATGATCGACACCACGCGTGCCGGTTTTCATCGCGGCAAAACCGAGCCGAAGTTGGGCATACGCGCGTCAGCCACCTGTGAAATCGAATTTACCGATTACGTGGCATCCGCCGAAGATGTATTGGGCAGCGAAGGTCATGGCTTCAAGATCGCGATGAGCGTGCTGGATGCCGGCCGTATTGGTATCGCCTCACAGGCGATTGGCATCGGCCGTGCTGCTTATGAAGCCACCTTGGCGTATGTGAAAGAACGCAACGCCTTTGGCGCACCGATTGGCACCTTCCAGATGACGCAAGCCAAGATCGCGGACATGAAGTGCAAGCTGGATGCCGCGTTGCTGCTTACGCTGCGCGCAGCGTGGTTGAAGGGCCAGGGTCAGCGGTTTTCCACCGAGGCCGCCGTGGCCAAGCTCACCGCGTCGGAGGCGGCAATGTGGATCACCCATCAAGCGCTACAGATCCACGGTGGCATGGGCTATTCGAAGGAGATGCCCATCGAACGCTATTTCCGCGACGCCAAAATCACCGAGATTTACGAAGGTACCAGTGAAATCCAGCGGCTGGTCATTGCCCGCCACGAAACCGGTTTGCGATAACCCTTACCTCACATCCCTGCGGCCGCGCCCTCTGCGCGGCCGCTTCCCTTTGGAGACGCGTCAAATGAACAAGTCAGCCGAAACCAACGCAGGCGAACCTCTGAAACCGATTCTCGATGCCTTGGCCAAGCGGGTAGACAAGGCCACGCTTGAGCAGGCTCGCGCCTTTGCGGCAGCGTTCTGCAGGCGCATGGATGCCGAGGAAATTGGCCGCCATGGCGCCGCCGGCTGGGCCGAGCGTATTGTCGGGATGCTCGAGTTCGCACGTACGCGCAAGCGCGGCAAGGCCAATATCCAGCTGTTCAACCCGGTGCTGAAGGCTGACGCGAAGGTGTCGCCACACACCGTGCTGCAAATTGCCAATGACGATATGCCGTTTCTAGTGGACTCGGTGAGCATGGTATTGGCCGAACTTGGCATCGGTGTACATCTGTTGGGTCACCCGGTGGCGCGTTTGAATCGTGACAAGACCGGCAAGTTGGTGGCGGTGGGTGACGGCAGCAACGAATCGCTGATGTATCTGGAAATCGACCGCCAGCCGCAGGCGGCGCTGGCGAACATCAAGGCGCAGATCAGCAAGGTGCTGGATGATGTGCGCGCCATCGTCAACGACTGGGAGCCCATGCGCGACCGTATGCGCGAAGTCGCCGAGGAGTTGGGTGCGCGCAAACTGCCGGTAAGCGATGCCGGCAAACACGAGGCGCAAGAGTTTTTGCGTTGGGCGGCAGACGAGCATTTCACTTTCTTCGGCTATCGCGAATACAAGATCGAAAAACAGGGCAAGGATGATGTGCTGGCGTCGGTGCCGGGCAGTGGCATGGGCCTGTTGCGCGGGGACGATACCGGCAAGGCACGTCCGGTGAAGTCATTGGCGGCGCACTACATGCCGCAGTCTGGTTCGGTGGATGCGTTGATCCTGACCAAGACCAATGCACGCGCCAGCGTTCACCGGCAAGGCTACATGGATTACATCGGTGTGCTGGGCTTTGATGGCAAAGGGCGCGCCATTTCTGAACAGCGCTTCGTTGGTCTGTATACCTCCAGTGCTTACACCCGTCGGCCGTGGGACATCCCGTTGGTGCGTGAGCGCCACGCCTACGTGATGGAGCAATCCGGGTTGGATCCCAATAGCCACAGCGGCAAGGCCCTGCGCCACATCTTGGAAACCCTGCCACGCGACGAGCTGTTCCAGGCCAGCGAAGACGAGCTATTCAAGATCTGCATGGGCATTCTGGGTTTGCAAGAGCGCGTGCGCAGCAAGTTGTTCGTGCGGCGTGATCGCTATGGTCGCTATTTCTCGGCCTTGGCGTATGTGCCGCGGGAACGTATGAGCACCCAGGTGCGCCATCGCATCGAGGCGATGCTGCGCGATGCCTTGGGCGGCGATCGTGTGGATACCAATGTGCAGATCGGCGATTCACCACTGGCCCAAATGCACATCATCATTCGCCCCAGCCAACGGAACGACGAGGTCAGCATTGACCTGCCAGCGTTGGAGGCGGGGCTGGCAAAGATCGTGCGCGATTGGCGCGATGAGCTGCGCGAGCGTCTGGTGGCACGTCACGGTGAAGAAGCCGGTCTGCGTCTTGCCGCTCGCTTTGGCAATGCCTTGCCGGCAGGCTATATCGAAGAGGTCAGCCCCGACATCGCTGCTGACGACGTGGAATACATTGCAGCATTGACCGGCCCACAAGATTTGCGCCTGTCGTTGTACGTGGATCCACGCAAACAAGACATGCGCTTCAAGTTATACCGCCAGTTGCAGGATATTCCGCTGTCGGATGCGTTGCCGATGATGGAAAACATGGGTCTGCGCGTGATCACCGAACACCCGTACCGCGTGGATGGCGAGGCCGGGCTGGCATGGATTCAGGAATTTGAAGTGCAGTCTCTGCTTGGTCCGCTGGATGTGGATGCTTTGGATGAAGATTTTGAAGATGCCTTTGCGGCGGTTTGGCGTGGCGATGCCGAAAATGACGGTTTCAACCGGCTGGTGTTGGCAGCAGGGCTGACTTGGAAGCAGGTCGCCATGCTGCGTGCCTACTGCAAATATCTGTTGCAGACGGGTGTGCCGTTCTCGCAAAGTTACATGGAGGCCACGCTGGCGCGCTATCCGTTGTTGTCGCGTTTGTTGGTGGAATTGTTCGAGGCGCGTTTCCACCCGGCCACGGGTAACGAGAGTGCGGCCGAGATCAAGCAGGGCATGCAGCGCTTTGGCGGCAGCCTCAAGTTGTTAGCTGCCGGCGATGATGCCGCGTTGGGTGCGCTGCAAGCTCTGGTCGCCGTGCGTGAGGGTAATCGCGAGCAACAAATCGACGCTGCACGCAGCGCCTTGACAGGGCTTTTGGATCGCGTCGCCAGTTTGGATGAAGACCGCATTTTGCGCAGCTTCATCGGCGTCATTGACGCGACGTTGCGCACCAATTACTACATCAATTACAAGGATGGCCTGCGCAAGGACGGTGGTCCGGCCGACTACATCAGTTTCAAGTTCGATACTGCCAAGGTGCCGGATCTGCCCAAGCCACGTCCGTTCCGCGAAATCTGGGTGTGTGGCCCGCGCGTGGAAGGCACCCACTTGCGGTTTGGGCCGGTGGCCCGCGGCGGCCTGCGTTGGTCGGATCGTCGTGAAGATTTCCGCACCGAAGTATTGGGCTTGGTGAAGGCACAGATGGTGAAAAACACCGTGATCGTGCCAGTGGGCAGCAAGGGCGGCTTCTATCCCAAGCAATTGCCCAATCCTGCGGTGGATCGTGATGCTTGGTTGGCCGAAGGCATCGCCTGCTACAAGCGCTTCATTAATGGATTGCTGGACATTACCGACAATCTGAGCGTGTCCGGCAAGGTGTTGCCACCGGCGCAAGTAGTACGGCATGACGGCGATGATCCGTACTTGGTGGTTGCAGCAGATAAGGGCACCGCCAGCTTCTCCGATATCGCCAACGCCATTGCGCAGGCGCATGGTTATTGGCTGGATGATGCGTTTGCCTCCGGCGGCAGCGCCGGATACAGCCACAAGGGCATGGGTATCACTGCACGCGGCGCGTGGGAATCGGTGAAACACCATTTCGGTGCGCTGGGTCGCGATTGCCAAACCCAGGATTTCACCTGTGTGGGAATCGGTGACATGTCCGGTGACGTGTTCGGCAATGGCATGTTGTTGTCCGAACATATCCGCCTGCTATGCGCGTTCGACCATCGCCATATCGTGCTGGACCCGAACCCGGATGCGGCGGTGTCGTTCAAGGAACGCCAGCGTTTGTTTGACTTGCCGCGTTCCAGCTGGGCCGATTACAACGTCAAACTGATCAGCAAGGGTGGCGGCATCTATCCGCGTTCGTTGAAATCCATCGACATCACACCGCAGGTGCGCGAAGCCTTGGGCATTGCCGATGGAATCAAGTCAATGACACCGAACGAGTTGATGCATGCGGCGCTGCGTGCACCGGTGGATCTGCTGTGGAATGGCGGCATTGGTACCTATGTCAAATCCAGTAAGGAAACCCACGCCGATGCCGGCGATCGCGCCAACAACGGCTTGCGTGTCAATGGAGCCGATCTGCGCTGCAAGATCGTGGGTGAGGGTGGCAATCTGGGCATGACCCAGCTGGGCCGTATTGAAGCCTCGCAAGCCGGTGTGTTGCTCAATACCGACTTTATCGACAACTCGGCGGGTGTGGATACTTCCGACCACGAGGTCAACATCAAGATTCTGCTCAATGGCGAAGTGCAGAAGAATCGCTTGAAATTGGCCGAACGCAACAAGTTGTTGGCCAAGATGACCGACGAAGTGGCGCAGTTGGTATTGAATGACAACTACCGGCAAAACCAGGCGCTGACCTTGATGGAGCGCATGAGCGCGACCCGTCTTGGCTCGAAGATGCACTTCATCAGCACCTTGGAAGCCGAGGGCTTGCTGGATCGGCAGATCGAATTCCTGCCGACCGATGCTGAAATTGCCGAAC
>NZ_CALMPC010000076.1:0-2613 GCF_937872235.1 uncultured Thermomonas sp. | reverse complement strand
ATGACCAGCGCACGCTATCTGGCCACCGCACTACTGGCGTTGGCGGCGATGTACGTCGTGTGGTCACTGCAACATGCGCAACCGCTGGCGGGGCTACTGGCATTTGCCACACCACCGGTCTTGCTTGCACTGGGGGCCCTGCGCCAGTGGCCGCGCATTGCCTTTATCGCCGCAGTGTTTGCACTGTTGTGGTTCAGTCACGGCGTGATGTTGCTATGGGCCGACCCCGCCAGCCGTGGCTGGGCCGCGGCTGAAACCTTGCTGGCGCTGCTGGTGATCCATGCCGCCTGTCTGCCTGGCTACCGTGCCCGTCGCGCCAAGCAGGCTGCGCCGTGACTATCGACCCGCGCATGGCAGGCCTGCCACAGGCCATCATCGCCAAGGTGCATGCCGGTGCACGTGCCTTGCGTGATGGCGACCCGCGCCGTGCCGAATCCCTGCTGCTGCAAGCCTGCCAACAGGCGGCAAACCATCCCGAGCCGCTGCGCTATCTGGCCATCGTGCAATTGCAGACGCGTCGCCCGGCGCTGGCCCAAGCCAGCCTGCAGCAGGCACTCCATATCCGCCCCGACGATGCCCAATTGCATAGCGACCTGGGTAGCGCGCAGGCAGCATTGGGCGATATCGATGCCGCCCTGGCCAGTTGGCAACACGCCACTACCCTGGATCCCAAACACGCAATGGCGTGGTTCAACCTGGGCCGCAATCATCAGCAACTGGGCGATACAAACGCCGCGATTGCCGCCCTCAGCCAAGGCGTTGCACTGGCCCCGCAAGCCCTGCCGCCCAGGATTTTGCTGGGCGATGCATTGGTGCATGCTGGCCGCTTTGACGAGGCGGCACAGCACTATCGTGCCGCGCTGGCTTTGCATCCGGCCTGTGGCGATGCGTGGCGGGGGCTGTCCAACATCAAGACCGTGGCACTGACCGAGACCGATGCCAGCGCCCTGCGCACGCAATTGCAGCGGCGTGAGAGTGCCGATACCGACAAGGTTGCGATGGGGCATGCGCTGGGTAAATTGGAAGAAGACCGTGGCCAGCACAGCGCCGCACTGGCCGCATTTTCTGCGGCGAACGCGCTGCAACATCGGCTGACACCGTGGAGCGCAGGCGCCTTCACGCACTTTGTGGAGCAGGCCTTGGCCGTCAGCCAACAGCTGCCCGCACCGGTGGATCCGCGCTTGGGCGAGGAGGTCATTTTCATCGTCGGGCTACCCCGCTCGGGCTCGACCTTGTTCGAGCAAATCCTCGCTGCACACCCTGATGTGGAAGGGGCCAGTGAACTGCCGGATTTAGGCATCGTGCTGCAACAAGAATCACAGCGGCGCGGCATGCCGTACCCACAATGGGTGCCGCAAGCCAGTGCGCAGGATTGGCAGCGCCTTGGCCAGGCCTACCTGCAGCGCACTGCACGCTGGCGCAAACACCGCCCGCGCATGACCGACAAGCAACCGGACAACTGGAAGCACGCCGGCATCCTGCGTGCCATGCTCCCCGGTGCCACGGTGATCGAGACACGCCGCGACCCGCTGGAAACCGCGTGGTCGTGCTTCAAGCAACAGTTCTACAGCCAGCCACATTTCGCCAACACCCTGGCCGATATCGCAACCTACATGCAACGCTGCCAGCGTGCGATGGAGCGCTTTCGCGAACGCGACCCGGCACGCATCCATTTGCATCATTACGAAGCCCTGCTGGATACGCCGGAACCGCAGATCCGCGCACTGTTGGCGCATTGCGGGCTGGCATTCGACCCCGTTTGCCTTGCCTTCCATCAAAGCCCGCGCAGCGTCCGCACGGCCAGCGCCGCGCAAGTGCGGCAGCCCCTGCGCGCCACTGCGGCCCGTGCGCTGGCCTATGGCGCATTGCTCAATCCGTTATTGACACTGCTGGAGATGACTTCGCCAATGCTGTAAGCGCAGCTGTTTTGTCGGAAAATGAGCCTATGGACAACCTACTGATCGTCACCACCGGCGGTACCATCGACAAGATCTATTTCGACGACAAGTCGGACTACCAGATTGGTGACCCGCAAATCGGCATGATCCTGCGCGAGCTGGGGGTCACCTTCCGCTTCAGCGTCATTCCGATCCTGCGCAAGGATTCGCTGCACATCACCGATGCCGACCGCGAACTGATCCGCGCCACGATTGCCGCGCAACCCACCCGGCATGTGTTGGTGACCCACGGTACCGATTCGATGGTGGCCACCGGCAAAGTGCTGCAAAGCATTCCCGACAAGACCATCGTGATGACCGGTGCACTCAGCCCGGCGCGCTTTCGCGGGTCAGATGCCGAGTTCAACATCGGCTGCGCGATTGGCGCCGTGCAATCACTTCCCCGTGGCGTGTATATCGCCATGAACGGGCGCATCTGGGATCCACTGAACGTGCGCAAGAATGTGGACGCCAACCGTTTCGAAGCATTGGGCTAAGCACCGCTGCCGCAACACATGATCCCGCCAACTGGCGGGATCATTCAGTGACTGCACGCGGCATACGCCCAAAAAAGAACCCCGGCCGAAGCCGGGGTTGAAGATCAACACGTCACTACTGAGAGTTGATTAGTTGGTGCTGGTGGACAGCACCACACCACTGAATGCCGCGTATGCGT
>NZ_CALMPC010000075.1:0-31593 GCF_937872235.1 uncultured Thermomonas sp. | reverse complement strand
GTTGATTAGTTGGTGCTGGTGGACAGCACCACACCACTGAATGCCGCGTATGCGTACACCTTGATGTAGTAGGTGGTCGCGCTGGTCGGGGTCAGGGTGCAGGTTTCGCTATTGCCCGTCTTGTACGGACGGCAGGTGTAGCTGCTGGTGGTTGGCGCACTGCCTGCCTTCACATACATATCCGCATCACCCGTGCCACCGGCAATGGAAATTGTCGCAGTCTTCCCAGCGGCGACAGCCAAGGTGTAGGTCGACGACCATTTACCCTTGCTGACGGACGGCAGATTGACCGAAGAGCTACCGCCACCACCGCCACCACCCGTGCTGTAGTCACCCAGCAGGCTGACGCCGGAGAATGCCGAGTAGGCCTTCATGCGCACGTAGTAGGTGCCCGCGGACGGCGAAGCAAACGAGCAGCTTTCTGCATTGCCGGACTTGTACGGACGGCAATCGTAGGAGCTGTCGGTCGGAGCGCTGCCAAACTTGACGTACATGTCGGCATCACCGGTACCACCCGACATCGTGAACGCCAGGTTGGTCGACCCTGCCGGCACCGCCAAGGTGTACACCACTTCACCACCGGTTGCAGCCGACAGGCCGGTCACCGTGACGCCCTTGGTCAGGGTGCCACCGGTGCTGCCACCACCGCCGCCACCGCCACCGCCCGCGCAGGACACGCCCACCGCAGTGAATGCGCTGGTGACATCGGCCTTGGTGTAGCCAAGGTCGGTGGCCGCCGTTTCAACACCGCAAGCGCCCTGGTTGAAGGTGCTGCTGGCCGTCCAGTAATTGGCATTGGCGCGGGCAAACACCTGGAAGGCCTTCTTGGTATCCCAACCGGACTTCTTGGCCAAGGTGCAGAACGCCTTGTTATAGACACCGGAGGTGTAGTGCACGTCCATGCTGCTGGTGTAGTTGGCCGCATTGTCGATCGAACCACCGTCCTGGGTCGGGTTGCACATATAGCGCAGCGCGCCGGTGCCCTTGAAGATCTCGGCACCCACCAGGAAGTCGTTGCTGCCACGGCTATAGTACTCGGCAGCTTCACCAGCCATATCCGAGAACGCTTCGTTCATGCCACCCGACTGACCCGAGTAGGTCAGATTGGAATGCTGCTCGGTGAAACCGTGCGAGATTTCATGACCCGAGACATCCAGGCTGACCAACGGATAGAACGTGCTGGCGCCGTCACCGTAGGTCATCGCGGTGCCGTCCCAGTACGCATTCTCATAGCCGGTCTTGTAGTGCACTTTCATCACCAGCTGGAAAGTCAGCGGGTTCATGTTCATGTACGCGTTGTACATGTTGAAGATCACGCTACCGAAGTAGTGCGCGTCATTCAGCGGCGAATACGCGCCGTTGATGGCCTTCACCGTGTTGCGCGGGCAGGTATAGCTGAACGCGGTGGTGCTGGCATTGCTGGTGGAATTATTCAGATTGACGGTCTTGACCTGCGCGTTGTTCATGGTGCAGGTGGTGCCACTTTGGGTGACATCCAAATAACCGTAATTGGTGCCGTATTCGTACTGACCAGTCTTTTGGTTACCACCAGGGCCGGTACCCACCAGCGTGTGCTGGAGGTTGTCCCACTTCTTGATGACCTGCCCATTCACGGCGTCGATGATCACGATCGGGCGGGTCGGCTTGCCACCGGCCAATGAATCGGCGTAGAAGGTGACGGCATAGGCCAGGTGACCCTTGCCAGCGTCATCAATGAAGATGACCAGATCAGACTTCTCGTTGCGGCTCTGCATCCCGGCAATGCCGTTCCCCAGCGCAGCGCGCTTGCCGGCAACCAAGGCTGCGGCACTGTTGAAGGCCGGCTTGGTGGTACTGATATCGCGCTCCAATCCGGACACATAACTGCCGAACATGCCGCGGACATTGCCCGCGCCATCTTCACTGACGGCCACCCCTTGGCCGTAGACCGGAATGCCACGCCATGCTTGGTCATAGCGATAGTTGCGCACAC
This sequence comes from uncultured Thermomonas sp., assembly GCF_937872235.1. Classification (NCBI taxonomy): domain Bacteria; kingdom Pseudomonadati; phylum Pseudomonadota; class Gammaproteobacteria; order Lysobacterales; family Lysobacteraceae; genus Thermomonas; species uncultured Thermomonas sp. Next base: position 29,621 of record NZ_CALMPC010000075.1, on the reverse strand, counting down.
CGCGATCGGCACGCGTGCTGCGCATCAACAGGGTGTTGCTGGCATCAGCACCCATGAACTGCTCATGGCGGCGGTGCGCAGTTGCGGCAATACCTTGAGTGGCCGACAACGACCGGTATTGCTGCTGCAACTGATTGAGATTGCGCTGATGTAGATCTGAACGGTTGGCAGCTTGGGCACCGACTGCGGAAAGCGAGAGCAGGATGGCGGCACTTAGCATGCTGGTGCTACGAAAGCGATTCACTTGGCATTACCCCTGGGTTGTTGGTTGAGTTTCCGCATCTGCGGTTTCGAACGAAACAACGACATCTAGCCTGCGTGCCCCTAGCGTGAATCGCCATGTTTTGCACATCAGACAGCGCCCTGAACCTGAACGGTGTCGAAAGCGATGGCGGACATTCCGACGCATTGACGGCAAAGTCAAGAACCATGCGTTATGTCACAATAACCAAAAGTTATTAAATGCAGAAATCACTTGTAAATCAGTCACTAAAGCAACTATTTTTCTGTTATTAAGACGCCATCACAAAAGTGAACTGGGTCACATCGGACTCGGATGCCGCACCGCAACATCAATGTGCGCTGCCGAAATTTGTCAGCTTGTGACAATTCGCGCCCGGGAAATTGGTCACAGCAGCAAGAGTGCGTTCATGCTCTGCCACTGCTCAGCGAATCACCAAAATCGCTCAGGCAATCGGCTTTACGCCCCGCGTTGTTCTGCCATGAAGCAACAAACCCCGACGCTTGTCGGGGTTTGTTATTGCTGGCGGGCCCACGATCGAGCTGCCCTGTTTTGCTCAAGCACGGATCAGATCAGGCGCACTTCACACCCACTGCAGTAAATGCCGCAGTCACGCTGGCCTTGGTGTAACCCAACGCCGTAGCGGCCTTTTCGACCCCACACGCGCCTTGGTTGAAGGTACTGCCAGACGTCCAATAATCGCGATTGGCACGCGCAAAGACTTGGAACGCTTTCTTGGTGGTCCAGCCCGAGGTCTTGGCGAGCAGGCAGAATGCCTTGTTGTAAACGCCGGAGGTGTAGTGCACGTCCATCGTGCTCTTGTACTTGGAGGCGTTATCGATCGAGCCACCGTCCTGCGGCGGGTTGCACATATAGCGCAGCGCACCCGTGCTCTTGAAGATCTGCGCGCCCACCAACCAGTCATTGCTGCCGTGGTCGTAGTACTCGGCAGCCTCGCCAGCCATATCCGAGAAGGCTTCGTTCATGCCACCCGACATGCCCGAATAGGTCAACCCCGAATTTTGTTCGGTGAATCCGTGCGAGACCTCATGCGATGTCACATCCAAGCTGACCAGTGGATAGAACGTGCTGGCACCATCACCAAAGTACATCGCGGTACCGTTCCAAAACGCATTTTCGTAGCTGGTCTTGTAATGCACCTTCATCACCAGCTGGATGGTCAGCGGGTTCTGTCCCATATAGGCGTTGTACATGCCGAAAATGACACTGCCAAAACGATGCGCGTCATTCATCGGTGAATAGGCACCATTGATCGACTTCACGGTATTACGCGGGCAGGCAAACGAAAACGCGGTGCTGCCGGCAGTGCCGCCATTGAGGTTGACGGTCTTGACCTGGGTATTGCTAAGCGAACATGTGGTGCCGCTCTTGGTGACATCCAGATACGGGTGGGTGGTGGTGTTGCTGCCGTATTCATACTTGCCGGTCTTGGCATTGCCCCCGGGGCCGGTGCCGATCAAGGAGCCGGTCTGCAGGTTTTCCCACTGCTTGAGCACTTTTCCGCTGCGCGCATCCACCATGACGGTGGGGCGCGTTGCGCGCCCGGCCGCCTGCGAATCGGCAAAGTAGCTGACCTTGTACGCAAGATGCCCGACCCCGGCATCATCGATAAATACCACGACATCGCTACTTTCATTGCTGGTCAGCATCCCGGCGATGCCATTGCCCAACCCTGCGCGCTTGCCCGCAACCAGCGCCTGCGCCGCAGTAATCGCCGGTCGCGTGCTGACGATGTCCTGATCCAAACCGGAGATCAGGTTGCCGAACATGGTGCGCACATTCCCCTGCGCATCCTCGGCAACGACCAAGTTCTCGCCAAAGATCGGAATCCCGCGCCATGTCTGGTCGTAGCGATAGTTACGCTCGCCATTTTCGACCTGCCGGTTGACACGCATCAGCAGATGGGTACTTCCGCCGGCCCCTATCAGCGCGGCGTGACGACGGTTGGCCATCTCGCTGCCGACCTGCCCCTGACTGGCCAGCAGCGACTGGTATTGCTGGCGCATCTGGGCGAGATCGCGCTGTTGAAGATCGGTACGCGTTGCAGCTTGTGCACCTGCCGCCGTGAGCGACAGTGCGATTGCGGCGGCCAGCGTGTTGAGCGAGCAAAAACGGTTCATTCAAAATTTCCCCTAGGGCACGTGTGGCTTGCCGCAGACGCGGCAAGGCGAGACATCGACATGCATCGAACGCTGCGCAGCCGGCAAATGCCAAAGCTCCCCTGCAGTGCCCCGCTGCGTGGCAACGTGTTGTTATCGCTGACAGACCCCACATCCGGAAGCGATGCGGGATCTTCACGCGCAGCCCAGGGATTTGGTCAAAAACCATTTGTTATTCGCACATGAAAATATGGAATAAAGAAGGCATGCCTCGCATCGGCATTGGCGATCCACGGGGATGCGGCAATCGTGCAATGCAGCAAAACATGCTGTACACGACCTCAAATGACATGAATTTCTTGCATTGCACAAGTCTTCGGCGCTGACCCAATAGGTCATTTCGCGACCTGCGCCCTTGCCAACACACCGCCGTAGCGTCAGAACATCCCGGTTTCCAGCCTGGCCACATCCGACATCAGGCTTTGATTCCACGGCGGATCAAACACCAGCTCGATATCGGTGTCAGCCACGGTCGGGATTTTTTCCAGTTTGCTGCGTACATCGTCGATCAGGATGTCACCCATGCCGCAACCTGGCGCGGTAAGGGTCATGCGCACCCGCACGCCGCGCTCGCCACTTTCCGGATGGTACAACTCAGCCAGATAGACCAAGCCAAGATCCACGATATTGACCGGGATTTCCGGGTCAAAGCAGGTGCGCAACTGCTCCCACACCACCCGCTCCACGTCCTCGTCGGTGGCCCCTTCCGGCAACTCCAGAGGCTCGGCCGGCTGCTTGCCAATAGCATCGCCATCCTCACCGGCAATTCGCATCAAATTACCTTCCACAAACACCGTCCAGCTGCCACCCAGGGCTTGGGTGATATAGCCCACAGTACCGGCGGGCAAAGTCACTGCATCGCCCTGCGGGACGAGAACGGCGGCGCAATCGCGCTCAAAACGGACGGGTTCGCTACTGCGGGAGTACATAGAGAGGAGGCTGGGAATCGAATCCGTACCATTCTAGTCCCAATCCAATTGCCCGTCAGCCGTCGCAATGGGATCATTCCCCATTCCTTTGACTTCGATCAGCCAACCAATGCCCCCACAACCGGAGTCCGGTCCACGCTGGTACGCCCTGCCCTTGCTGCTGCTCGGCGCCAGTGGATTTGCGGCCGGCTGGATGCTGCTGGCATTAAGGTTGGATCGCACCTGCAGTTGGCTGGCTCTGCTCGCCGCGATGGATATGGTGCTGCTGCTGCGGCTAAGCCGCTGGCCTGCAGATGCCTCCCGCATGCTGCTGGCACTGGTATCCACTGCCGGCGTGATTGGATTGGCCAATGGCTTGATTGCCGGCGGCCAGATCGGCAAATCGCTGGGGATGCGGCCGTGGGAAGCGGTGCTGAAAATCGGCCCGGACTATGCGTGGCTGTTGGTGCAACTGGCCACCGACCGCGTAGACGTTGCGCTGTACGCCGCCAGCTTGGCACTGGCGGCGTGGTCAGGTGTTGTCAGTGGCCGCCGTCCAACGCCTTCAACTCGCTGACCAAGGCGCTGGCCACTTCAGCCCCATCGCCATACAACATGCGGGTGTTATCCGCATAGAACAGCGCATTTTCAATTCCGGCAAAGCCCGTGCCCTTGCCGCGCTTGATGACGATGGTGTTCCTGGAGTTCACCACATCCAGAATCGGCATGCCGTAGATCGGGCTGGCCGGGTCGGTCTTGGCCACCGGGTTGACCACGTCATTGGCGCCGATCACCAGCGAGACATCGGTTTGCACGAACTCGGGATTGATGTCGTCCATGTCGGCAATCAGGTCATACGGCACGCCGGCTTCGGCCAATAGCACGTTCATATGGCCGGGCATGCGCCCGGCCACCGGGTGGATGGCGAATTTCACCTTCACCCCGCGCTCGATCAAACGCTGGCTCAGCTCCCAGATCTTGTGCTGCGCCTGCGCCACCGCCATGCCGTAGCCGGGCACGATCACCACACGCTCGGCAAACGCCATCATCGCCGCCACGTCGGCCGCTTCGATGGGTTTCATCGAACCCCCGATTTCTTGCATCGCCGCCGAGCTGCCACCGAAGTTGGAGAACAGCACATTGCTGATCTTGCGGTTCATCGCCTTGGCCATCAGCCGGGTCAGCAGCATGCCGGCCGCACCGACCATGGTGCCGGCGATGATCAGCGCCTCGTTGCCCAGCACATAGCCTTCAAACGCTACCGCCAGCCCGGTGAACGCGTTGTATAGCGAGATCACCACTGGCATGTCGGCGCCGCCAATCGGCAACGTCATCAACTTGCCCAAGCCCAGCGCCAGCAGGAAGAAGGCAATGATCCACGGCATCGCCAGCGTGGTCACCGCCATCACCCCGCATACCACCGCCGCCAGCGCCACCAGGGCATTGAAATATTGCTGACCGGGGAAGGTGTAACGCTTGTCCATGCGCCCGTCGAGCTTGGCCCATGCGATGATCGAGCCGGTCAGCGACACCGCACCAATCAGTGCGCCCACCACCGCCAACACCAGGCCCAATTGCGAAGGCACCGGCGCACCGCCGGAAAACTTCACCAGCTCCACCGCGCCGATCGCCGCCGCCGACCCCCCCCCCATGCCGTTGAACAGCGCCACCATCTGCGGCATGTCGGTGATCGCAACTTTCTTGCCCCAGACCCAGTTCAGGCCCACGCCAATCACGATCGCCACCAGCATCAGCGCAATGTTGTGCAGCCCGGGCAGGAACAAGGTGACGACGGTAGCCAGCAACATGCCCACGCCCGCCCACTGGATGCCGCTGCGCGCCGTCTTCGGGCTGGCCATGCGTTGCAGGCCCAGCAAAAACAAAGTGGCGGCGATAAAATAACTCAGTTTGACCAAGGTCAGAATGCTCGCTTCGCTCACTTGGCATCCCCTTTCTTGCTGGCCTTGAACATGTCCAGCATGCGCTCGGTGACCACATAGCCACCGGCCGCATTGCCTGCGCCCAGCAGCACCGCCACAAAGCCCAGCGCCTGCTCCAGCGGGGTTTTCGCCTCACCCAGCATGACCATTGCACCAATCAACACGATGCCGTGGATGAAGTTGGAGCCCGACATCAACGGGGTATGCAGGATCACCGGTACCCGCGAAATGATCACGTGCCCGGCGATGCCTGCCAGCATAAAGATATACAACGCCACGAAGCCATCGCCCACAGCCCACCTCCCCGATTGTCTGTCTGCATCATAAACACGGCGAGCGATCAGATGCCATGTCAACCGAATGGCAGCCCATGCGTTTGCAGCATGACTGTGGCAATTCCGCCCGGTCAGCCACCGTGGATCCGCATGTTGCTGCTGTCCCCCGCTAAGCTTGGGTCGGTGAAGACCGCACCGCCCGCAGCCGAGACTGACCTGCCAACAACGCTGGAAGCGTTTTTGCGCGGGATTGATGCACGCGCCTTCCGCTTTGCCGAATTGGGCCTGCGTCATCGCGAGGATGCGCTGGATGCGGTACAGGAGGCGATGCTGAAAATGCTGGCCTACCGCGATCATCCGGCAACCGAATGGAGCCCGCTGTTTTGGAGCATCTTGCGCAACAAGATCACCGATATGCAGCGGCGCAGCCTGTTTCGCCTGCGTTGGTTGTTGCCGGGCAGCACCGGCAAGGACGGCGATGCGGTGGACTGGGCCGATGACACACCCGACCCGTCGCGCAACCATGACAGCCGCGAGGCGTGGCAGGAAATCAGCAACGCGCTGCGCAGTCTGCCGGCGCGCCAGCGCGAAGCTTTCACCTTGCGTGTGCTGGAAGAATTGGATGTCGCCGCGACCGCCCGCGTGATGGGCTGCAGCGAAGGCTCGGTGAAAACCCATTTGTCACGCGCACGCGAGGCATTGCAGAAACAACTGGAGGCGTTCCGATGAACGGGAACACAGACAACTTCGATATCCACCTGCGCATCCACCATGCTGCCGCGTTGGCGCAGCTGTCCCCGCAGGTGCAGGCGCAACTGGCGCAGCGCCGGAATGCGGCACTGCGTGGTAGCGGCATCGCCAAGTCAGGCCACCGCCTGCGTTTGGCGGCAGCCGCATTCGCCTCGGTGTGTGCTTTGGCGGTCGGCGTGCAGTTTTTCCCGCAGTCGCAGCCGGCGTTGTCGCCTGCCGCCACTGCGTCGGTGGCCATCACCACGCAAGCCACCACCGCATCCGCAACAGCCCGTGGCAACGCCGCATTGGAAGAAGACCCCGATTTCTACGCTTGGCTGGGTGCTTCGGAAACCCGCCAACTGGCAATGGAGTAAGTCATGACCACTCGCATCAATACCCTTGTCCTGCTCGCCGGCTTGGCGCTCGCCCCTTTTGCAACCCATGCACAAGACGCCAAACCCGCGCCACCGCCGACAGAGGCCATGCCGGCCTGGGAGCAACTCAGTCCGGCCCAGCGCGAACTGCTGATCGCCCCGGTGCGTGACCGCTGGAACCGCGAACCCGAGCGCCGCCCGCAATTCATGGAATACGCCAAGCGCTGGAAAGACATGCCCCCGCCGCAGCGCGACCACGCCCGTCGCGGCATGGAACGTTGGGAAGCCATGACCCCGGAACAGCGCGAACACGCCCGCGCCGTGTTCAATTTCGTGCATGGCATGAGCAAGGAAGACCGCCGCGCCTTTATGGGCAAATGGCAGCAAATGACCCCACCGCAGCGCAACGAATGGGTCAAGGCGCACCCGGCACCACCGGCCCCGATGCCGCCATCCAAACCGTGATGATGGCAATACGCTGCGTGAGTCAGCAGCAACCCGGATCCATCCGTCGCTGTTCCTGCACGCCTATCCACCAAACTATCCCGAAGACATTTACGCCTTCGTCACGCCCGCCTCCACCCGTTCCGGCCACACGCTCCTAGCCAGCAGCTCATCGCCCCAATCGAAGTGCAGCGCGCCGTCCTTGAGCAGCAGGCTGACGAAGTTGAAGACGTTGCGGGCGTACATTTCGCTGGCGTGCTGGGCACCCATCGAGGCCAGATTCAGCGGCCCGGCGACGGTGACACCAGCGGATTCGATGGTTTGCCCGGGCTGGGTCAGGGCGCAATTGCCGCCGGTTTCGGCAGCCAGATCCACCACCACACTGCCCGGCTTCATGCCGGCCACCATCGCCTCGGTAATGATTTTCGGCGCAGGCCGGCCCGGCACAGCGGCGGTGCACACCACCACGTCGATGCCTTTCAGGTGATCGGCCAGCCGCTGCTGCTGCAGGGCGCGTTCTTCGTCGGTGAGTTGGCGTGCATAGCCGCCTTCGCCGGCGGCAGACACGCCCAAGTCCAGGAATTTGCCGCCCAGCGATTCAATCTGCTCGCGGGTTTCCGGGCGCACGTCGAAGCCTTCCACCGCCGCACCCAGTCGCTTGGCGGTGGCAATCGCCTGCAAGCCGGCCACGCCCGCACCCACAATCAGCACCTTGGAGGGGCGAATGGTGCCGGCCGCAGTGGTGAGCATCGGGAAAAAGCGCGGGGCCAGTTGCGCGGCAATCAATACTGCTTTGTAGCCAGCCATGCCGGCCTGCGAACTGAGCACGTCCATCGCCTGGGCGCGGGTGGTCCGCGGCAGGCGCTCCAGTGGAAACGCAACCACGCCCGCGGACTGGAGGGCCGCGCTCCGCGCCGCATCGGCCTGGGGATGCAAGCTGCCCACCAGTACCGTGCCGTGCTTCAACCCGGCGATGGCGGCAGGCTCCGGCGGCTGCACGCACAGCACCAGATCGGCGGCGGCGGTGGCATCCTCGGCCAATTGCGCGCCCACATCGATATAAGCCGCGTCAGTAAAGTACGCCCCGGCGCCAATACCCGGCTGGATGCGCACCGTGCAACCGGCGGCCACCAGCTTCTTGCAGGTTTCCGGACTCAAGGCCACCCGGCGCTCGCCGGTTGCTGTTTCCCGTGCCACGCCCACGATCACCGCCATTGCGTATCCCCCAACTTGTCTCGATCCCTGCATCCTACCGCTACCATGGCACTTCCCCGCAATGATGTTTGCTGATGCTGACCCATAACGCCCTTCTAAGCCGCGTGTCCACGCCCACCCGCCAACTGGCCGCGCCCGGCCCCAGCGATGCGCAGCTGCTGGCAATGCTGCAAACCGCGGTGCATGTGCCCGACCACGGCAAGCGGGTACCGTTCCGGTTTTTGCGGATCACGGGCGATGCCCGTACCCAATTGGCCGATGCGGCGCAAGCACGGCTGCTGCAGCTTGAGCCGGAGGCGGGTGCTGCCGTCATCGAAAAACTGCGCAGTCGCTTCACCATGCCACCGCTCACGATCGCGGTGATTGCCAGGTTGGGCGAGGACGAAAAAATCCCGGCATCCGAACGGTTTTCCAGTGCCGCCTGCGTGTGCTTCCAACTGTTGCTGGCCGCGCAAGCCGAAGGCTTTGGCGCGCAGTGGTTGACCGGCTGGCCAGCGTATGACCGGCCACTGCTGGAACAAACACTTGGATTGACTGCCGACGAGCAATTGCTGGGCAGCATTGCGATCGGCACCGCGCTGGTGGCGGTACCTGAGCGCGAGCGACCGGATGCCGCGGCGTTGCTTGCCGATTGGACCGCACACGCCAACCATCGCTTCGAGCATTCCTGAGCTGGCGCCTGACGCCAGGTGTTCGCTCCGCCGCTGCAATGCGGCTACGCGAATCTCCCGACGCTCCCTCCAGCTTGCTGCGCTTACGGGTTTTTCACCATGTCCTCTCGCACCTTGCACCTTGTCGATGCCTCGCTGTACGTATTCCGCGCCTGGCACTCGATGCCGGATGAATTTCACGATGCCGATGGCTGGCCCACCAATGCGGTGCACGGGTTTGCGCGTTTTCTATTGGATTTGCTGGAACGCGAGCACCCGCAACACATCGCCATCGCCTTCGATGAAGCGCTGGACAGTTGTTTTCGCAATGCCTTGTATCCCGCCTACAAAGCCAACCGCGACCCTGCCCCGGCGGAGCTGCGCCGACAATTTGCGTGGTGCAAGGCGCTGTGCCAGGGCTTGGGGCTGACCACCTTGGCGCATACCGACTTCGAGGCCGATGATTTGATCGGCAGCGCGGTGCATCGCGCACGCAGCCAAGGGTTTCGCAGTGTCATCGTGTCGGCCGACAAGGATTTATCGCAACTGTTGGGTGATGGTGATGAGCAATACGACTATGCCAAGCGCGAACGCTGGGGCGCTGCCGGGGTGAAGGCCCGTCACGGCGTGCATGCGCAGCAGATGGCCGACTATCTGGCGCTGACCGGCGATGCGGTGGACAACATTCCCGGTGTCACCGGTATCGGCCCGAAATCGGCCGCGGTGCTGCTGGCGCATTTTGGCAACCTGGATGCGCTGCTGGCGCGCATTGATGAAATCCCGTTCCTGCGCCTGCGCGGCGCGGCGGGGTTGGCCCTGCGGCTGCGCGAGCAGCGCGAACATGCCCTGCTGTGGCGGCAACTGACCACGATTGCCCTGCATGCGCCGCTACCCGAGGGCGACTTTGCGCGTGGCAGCGGCGATGCCGAAGAACTCGACGCTCTGGCCGACTGGGTGAAGTTCGGCCCGATGACGCGCAAGCGCTTGTACGAAGCGGCATCGTTGTAGTTGCAACGCGGGCGTGCGGCGGTGTGGCGCTCGCCGCTTGGGCTGCACATCCCGCTTCGACGCACGGCCACGCGCCCGCTGCGCGGTCCGGCCCGGCACACGGTGCCGGGCGTTCGCAACCACGCGCAGCATGCTGCGCAGGCAGCGGTTGCTCGCCCATGGCGCGCTCGAACGCCACACCGCCACACGCCTGCGTTAGCATCGAGACATGAGCAACCTCAAACAAACCCTGTACGAAGGCCAATGGCTGCGGCTGGTGCGGATTGGCCATTGGGAATCCTGCGAGCGCACCCACGGGCAAGGCATGGCGGTGATCGTGATTGCGGTGACGCCGGCCGATGAGGTGCTGTTTGTCGAGCAATACCGCATTCCGCTGGGCGCACGCACCATTGAAATGCCAGCCGGCCTGGTCGGCGATGACCACGCGCAAGACACCTTGATGGATGCCGCTCGCCGCGAGTTGATCGAGGAAACCGGCTGGTCACCGGGCAAGGTGGACGTGCTGCTGATTGGCCCCACGTCCTCGGGCATGAGCAACGAACGCATCGCCTTCGTGCGTGCCCTTGAACTGGTGCGGGTGGGCGATGGCGGCGGGGTGGATGGCGAGGACATCATCGTGCACGCGGTGCCGCGCTGCGAAGCGCCGGCGTGGCTGATGCGCAAGCAAGCGGAAGGTTTCGAGCTGGACCTGAAATTATGGGCCGGGCTGTGGATGATCGACCACAACCCGGATGGCTCGCCGGCAGGCTAAGCCTGCGGGGGCGTGGCGAAGAAGGCTTGAATATCCGCCAATGCACGCGTGATGGGCAGCGGCGGTAGAGACTCCAAAAACACCCGGCCATACGACTTCTGGGTGAGCCTCGGGTCGCACAGCACCAACACCCCGCGGTCGGTTTCGGTGCGGATCAAGCGACCCGCGCCCTGCTTGAGCGCAATGACCGCTTGCGGCAATTGCTCGTCGCGGAACGGGTTGCCGCCAGCACGCCGGATGGCATCCAGGCGCGCTTCAAACACGGGGTCGTCGGGCGCGGCAAACGGCAGCTTGTCGATCACCACCACACTCAAGGCATCGCCGGCCACATCCACGCCTTCACGGAAACTGGCGGTGCCCAGCAGCACACCATTACCCGACTCGCGAAACCGTTGCAACAGCACATGGCGCGGCTCACTGCCCTGCACGAACAACGGCCACGGAGCATCCTTGAGCGCTTCGGCAGCTTCACGTAGTGCGCGATGCGAGGCGAACAGCAAGAACGCACGCCCAGCCGATGCCTGCAATACCGGCCGTACCGCCGCCAGCATGGCCTGCCCGTAGTCGCGCATTGCAGGCTCCGGCAAGTGGGTAGGCAAATAGCACAACGTTTGCCGATCCCAATCAAAGGGGCTGGGCTCGATCAACTCTTGCGCCTGTTCGATCCCCAGCCGCTGCGCCATGTGATGAAACCTCCCCTCCACCGCGAGTGTGGCCGAGGTGAACACCCACGCCGCGTTGGATTGCTCGCGATGCGTGCGCAATGGGGCCGAAACATCCAGCGGCGTGCGCTGCAATCGAAACCCGCGCGGGGTGAGTTCGTACCAATGCACAGAAAGGCGGGAAAGAGGCTCAGGTTCAGTTCCCGGCACGGGCACTGAACCTGAGCCTCTTTCTCCTCCATCACCCAACCAGCGCCGCAACCGCAATGCGTGGTCATGTGCGCGCACATGGCAAGCATCCAGCCCCGGTGCCGCTTGCCGCAAAGGGTCCAGCGCCGCTTGCAGATGCACCAATGCGTCCAGCAGCATGCCGAGTGCCGGCTCGACATCCACCTCATCCAACGCACGCCACGCTGTGCCACGCACCGGCAAGTTATCCATCGCCGCACGCAGGGCGCGGGTAGCCGCTTCCAATGCCTGCGCGGGGGCCTGCACCGCAGCCAGCGCACCGGGCACGTCTTTGCATTCGCCAATGGCATCCCGCGCCAATTCCACCAAGGGGCGCGCGCCAATGCCTTCGCCAAAAAACTGGGCGGCCAGTTCTGGCAGCTGGTGCGCCTCATCGATCACAAAGGCCTGTGCGCCCGGCAGGATTTCGCCAAAGCCCTCCTGCTTCAACGCCAGATCGGCCAGCAGCAGATGATGGTTGACCACCACCACATCAGCGGCTTGCGCGCGTTGGCGTGCCTGCACCACGAAACAGTCGCCCCAGAATGGGCAGTCGGTGCCCAAGCAGTTATCGGTAGTGGAGGTCACCATCGGCAACAATGGCGAATCTTCCGGTAATGAGTCCATTTCCGCCAGATCGCCACTGTGGGTGCGTCCACTCCAGGCTACGATGCGCTGGAATTGCGAAACCTGTTCACGGCTTTGAAAACGTGATTCACCCTTGGCCTGCTCCATCCGATAGCGGCACAAATAGTTGGCGCGGCCTTTCAGCAGTGCCGATTTCAGGCCGACCCCCAAGGCATCGCGCACACGCGGCAGATCACGCTGATAGAGCTGGTCTTGCAGCGCGCGGGTGCCGGTGCTGATGATCGTTTTCATCCCAGACAACAGCGCCGGCACCAGATAGGCAAAGGTCTTGCCGGTACCAGTCCCCGCTTCGGCCAGCAGCAATTGACGCCCTTCGAAGGCATCCGCTACGGCCACTGCCAAGCGCTGTTGGGCGGGGCGCGGGTGAAAGCCTGGCAATGCCTGTGCCAATGCTGACTCGGCAGCTAGCGCCGAAAAGCTGGCGCGCCCCAATCGGGAACTGCCTGCGTGATTGGTGGCAATACGGGATGGTGGGACCGACGTCATTGCGTGGGCCGGGGTGGCGTGTCTGCCGGTGAAGGCCGCTTGGCTGGGTCGCCGCCGCCAAAGAAATTGCGGATCGCCTCACCCGCACGCTCCAGTGGGTTGCTACTACCATCGTCGGGCGCAGGCGTGATCGGATTGCCGAATTCGTCCACTTCCACCGGTGGCGCGTACTGGCAGGGCTGGTAAGCCGGCGCAAAACCTGCCACGAATGGAAAGCGGCGCGCATTCGGGCAGCCGGGGTCGGTGCTCTGCCCGTCCTGAATCCAGCGCCAATCAATGCCGTCATCGGACAACCGTAACGGCGCGCTTGGCAGGTGTTGGAAAATCTCCGACCACACCCGCATTCCACCGGTGGCGCCATACAGCCCGGTGGCCAGATTTTGATCGTTACCCACCCACACCACCGCCAATTGGTCGCCGGTGTAGCCGGCATACCAACTATCGCGACCGTCATTGCTGGTGCCGGTCTTGCCGGCCGGTGCCAACCGACCCAGGCCATCCCGCATCAGTGCATGCGCCGTGCCGGAGGTGACAACGTATTGCAGCGCATTGCCTACCAGCCTTGCCGCGACCGCATCGCCCTTTTGTGCCGGTGGAGCATCGCTGTCATAGCGTTTGATGGCGCGACCTTGTGCATCCAATACACCGCGCACCGCATGCAGCGGCTGGATTTCACCGCCAGAGGCAAGAAATTGATACAGCTGCGCCATGGCATACGGGCTTTGATCCACCGCACCCAGAATCAAGGAAGGCTGCGGAGGCGCTTCAATCCCGGCCAAAGTCCGAATCAGGCTGGCCAAACGCTGCGGTTGCACTTGCATCCCCAAGCGCACGGTAGCTTGGTTGTAACTTTGCGCCAACGCGCTCATCAAGGCCACGCTGCCATGGCTGCGGCCATCGGAATTGCCGGGTGTCCAGTTGCGGCCCCTGCCCAGACCCACACTGATGGGGGCATCGCTGATCGGGCTGGCCAACGACCATTGGTCCGGTTGCGCCAACGCCAACAGGTACACGAACGGCTTGAGCAGCGAACCCACCGGCCGACGCGCATCCACCGCACGGTTGAAGCCAGCCTCGGTGAATTCACGGCTGCCGACCACTGCCAGCACGTCGCCGTTATGCACATCGGTGACCACCAGCCCGGATTGCAGGGTTGGGCGACCTTTGACACTCAACGATTTCAGCGTGCGCGCTACCGCCGCTTCGGCATAGCCCTGTGCAGACGGTGCCATCCCGGTCATCACCGACAGGCCGGCCCCGGACAGTTGATCGGCCGGGTAATCGCGCGCCAATTGTTTGCGCACCAAATCGACATACGCCGGGAAGCGATTGGCGGCCAGATTGCCGGCGTTGGGCGTCACGCCCAGTGGCGCTTTGCTGGCGCGCTGGTATTCGGCATCGTTGATCAGCCCGGTTTCGCGCATTTCACCCAGCACGAAATTACGCCGCTCGGTGGCGCGCTCCGGGTTGCGCCGCGGGTTGTACCAAGACGGCCCCTTGACCATGCCAATCATCAGCGCGATTTGTTCGGTGGACAAATCGCGCAACTCCTTGCCGAACCAGAATTCGGATGCTGCAGCAACGCCACGAATCGATTGTGAGCCACGCTGGCCCAAATCCACTTGATTGAAATACGCCTCCAGAATGGTGCGCTTGTCGTAGCGCGCATCCAGCAGCAAGGCGTACAAGATTTCCTTGAACTTGCGGCTATAGGTTTGCTCTTTGCCGATCCCCAATAACCCGCTGCGCGCCAGCTGCTGGGTCAAGGTGCTGGCACCCTGCTTGGTGTCGCCACCAGATTTCACATTGACGAAAACGGCACGCAACATGCCGCCCACATCAATCCCGATGTGATGATTGAAGTCACGGTCTTCGACCGCCTGCAGTCCAGTGACCAATAGCTCGGGCACTTCCTCAATCCGTACCAGCCGGCGCTCTTCCTGATTTTGGCCATACAGCGTTGCAATCCGCGCCGGATCCAAACGTGCGCTGCGCAGGTTACGGCGCCCGCCACTGTCGCGAATGGACGTGACCTGATCGCCTTGCAGCACTACCGTCAACGCCATCGGCGCCACCCGGCCATCAACATCATCATAGCCCCGGCTGGAAATTGCCCAAGTTGCGCCGTTGTGCGCATAACTCCCTGCACGGCGACCATCGCCCGGCCGATAACCGGCGGCATCCAGCTCGGCCTTCAAGGTAGGCGCGTCCATCGCCAAACCCTGTCGCAACAACAGCGGGCGCGCATAGACGCGGGTAGGAATCTGCCAACGCAACTGACCGAATCGCTCGCCCACTTCATGATTGAGATACAGCAGATAGGGGATCAGAAAGCCCAGCACCAGCGCCGTGGCCGCAAGCCCTCCAATCAGCAATCGCCGCCGCCAACTGGTTCCGTCGGCGGCATCGGCTGCGGGAGTTGCATCGTTCAGGTCGTCGTCTTCGTCGTGGATACGGGGCATTGGCGGGTATTCGGTCGCGGGATGCGACAATGAACGATGAGTCTAGCGCAGCCATCGCTGCCTACATGTGCGGTTTCCCCCCATTCTTGTGCAGGAGTTCAGCCACATGCCGATCCTGATTGAAGCGCGCTTTTGGTGGCAGCGCGCACAGGGATTGTGGCGACGCGGTGTAACCAGCCTGCGCACACGCGGGCTGGCGGCCAGTGCACAACGGCTTGCACTGCATTTGCATCATCCAACGCCCAGTGTCCGTGCACTGTATGCACCCCAGTCAACTCCATTTGCGCCATTCCACATGGCCAGTGCAGCGCAGCCGCAGGTCAGCCTGATTATTCCGGTCTACGGCGCTTGGGCCCATACCCTGGCCTGCCTGCGCGCGCTAGCCGAGCACCCACCCCTGATACCGTTTGAGGTCATCGTGGTAGATGACGCCTCACCGGATGACTCTTTGCAGCTCCTGCGGCAAATTGAAGGCATAAGAGTGCATGCGCGCAGCGAAAATGGTGGCTTTATCGCCGCCTGCAACGATGGTGCAGGGCTGGCCCAAGGCGAACATCTGGTGTTCCTCAACAACGATACGGTGCCGCAACCGGGTTGGCTGGATGCACTGTTGGCAACCTTCGCCCAGCACCCGGAGGCGGGCTTGGTGGGCGCGCAATTGGTGTACCCGAATGGTCGCTTGCAAGAAGCGGGAGCAGTGGTATTTGCCGATGGCAGTGCCTGGAACTACGGACGCCTGGATGACCCGGCGCGCTGCCAATACAATTATTTGCGTGATGCCGATTACCTCAGCGGTGCCGCCATCGCCATCCCGCATGCATTGTTTGAACAACTGGGCGGGTTTGATACGCGCTATGCGCCGGCCTATTACGAAGACACCGACCTGGCCTTCGCGGTGCGCGCCGCCGGCAAGCGTGTGTTGTATCAGCCCGCCGCAGTCGTGGTGCATGACGAAGGCAGCAGTGCCGGAACCGATCTCAGCTGCGGGCCCAAAGCGGCGCAGGTACGCAATCGTGCGGTGTTTGCCGGCAAGTGGCAGGCCGCGTTAGCCACGCAGCCAGCGGCCGGCAGCATCCCCACGCCCGGGTTGTTGCATCGCCAGCAGCGGCAAGTCCTGATCATCGATGCGCTGACCCCGCAACCCGATCGCGACTCCGGTTCGCTACGGCTGCGCAACATCATCCAAGTCCTGATCGAAGAAGGTGCGCATGTGCTATTCGTGCCTGCCAATCGTAGTGCCAATGGCGACTACACCCGCGCATTGCAAGCGATGGGCGTGGAAGTTTGGTATGCCCCGTCGATGCCACGTTGGCCTGCATGGCTACGCGAGCACGGTCCGCGCCTGCATGCGGTGATGACGTGCCGGCATTACGTGGCCAGCGAACTATTCCCGCTACTGCGCAAATTTGCGCCGCAGGCACGGTTGATTTTCGACACCGTGGATCTGCATTACTTGCGTGAACAGCGGGCAGCGCAATTACGTGGCGATGCCGCTGGCTTGCGCGCTGCCGAGCTCACCCGCAAAGCCGAGCTAGGCTTGATTGCACGGGCGGATGTCAGTGTGGTGGTCAGCCATATCGAACGCGCATTGCTGGTACAAGAACTGCCGAACGCCCAAGTGCAAGTATTGTCCAATGTGCATGCACCAGCGCCTGCCGGGCCGGGCCGGGCGGAACGAGCCGATTTATTGTTTGTTGGCGGGTTCAGGCATCCACCGAATGTGGATGCGGTGCATTGGTTCGTGGCTGATGTACTTCCTTTGATCCATGCCCGACGCCCTGACATTGCGCTGCACTGCATTGGTGCGGATGTGCCTGACAGTATTGCCGCATTGTCTGGCACGGCGGGTGTACGCATCCATGGCCATGTCCCGGATTTGCAGCGATGGCTGGATGCCTGCCTGGTGTCGGTCGCCCCGTTGCGCTTTGGCGCGGGAGTCAAAGGCAAGATCAATCAGGCGATGGCGCATGGCTTGCCGGTGGTCGCCACGCACTGTGCGGTGGAAGGCATGCATCTGCAGGATGGCAGCGATGTGCTGGTAGCCAGCGATGCCAACGCCTTCGCGCAAGCGGTAATTCGCTTGCACGACGACACCGCACTGTGGGAACAACTGGCCGCGAATGGTCGTGCCAATGTGGCGCAGCATTTTTCGCTCGAGTCCGCCAGACCTACGCTGCGCCACCTGTTCTTGGACTGAGGTTGTTGGCGGATACCGGCTACTTCAATGCCGACCCGATCCGTTGCAAACGATGCGTCAATGCCTCGCTACCGGGCACATCCGCATCCACTTGCTGCGCGCGCTCCAGTGCAGTGCGTGCGCCGCGGACATCGCCTGCACGCAAGCGCTCATCACCCACCGCCAACCAGCGCTCCGCCAAGCGCCGCTGCGCAGACAACAAGGCAGGTTCATTGGGGGCCAATTGCCGCCATGCATCCAGGCATTCGCGTGCGCGCCCCAAGTTGTTATCGCGCATTGCCGTGGTATGACAAGTGTGTGCCGCCAACTGCATTTCCTGCAGCGCATGTTGCACACGCGGATCGTTGGGGGCCAATGCACGTGCCTCGCGCAGGCGATCCCAAGCGCTCTCTCCAGGTGGCGTCAACCAATGACCCCGCGCCTGCGCGTGCTGGGCCTGGGTTAGCAACTTGGCCACTTTCGCACGCCCTTGCATAGTCACCACCTGCGGGCGTTGCGGCTGGATGCGGCTGGCCGCCTGCAGGCTGCGTTGAACTTGCTGACGGCGGTCAGTGGCAACACCGGCCTGTTCGGCAAGCTCCAACAAACGCCGGGCTTGATCAAAGCGCGATGCCGCAATCGCCACGTTGGCGGCATGCAGCAGTGCATCGTCCAACCCGGTGGCACACAGCTCTGGCAATGGCACGCCTGGCACAGCCGATAAAGGTTGGCAGAGCTGCACCGCGGCCTCCCATTGCTGGTGGTGCAACATGCGTTGCAGCTGCTGATTGCGGCGTGTTTGCGCCTGAGTGAGTCCTGCATGCAATGCCGGCAGCACCGGGTGCCCCGGATCGGCGGCCTCGACCCGCTGCAACAATGCAGCGATCTGTGCCAAATCCCCCCCAGCCAATACCTTTGCAGCAGGCTGTGTCAGCGCATCCAACGCATCTTCGCGCCCATCCAACGCACGTTGATTGCGCGGTTGTCGCAGCAATACCTGCTGATACAACGCCAATGCCGCGTCAGGGCCATCGTCCAAATGCCCTTGCATCAACGCAGATTGCGCACGCTGTAGCAGCAGCTCGATGCTGTCTGCCCGGGTAGGAATCTCCGATAGCCGCGCCTGCAGCGCATTGATACGCGCCAGCGGGGCTTGCAATGTCTGGGCCAACTGCAGCGAGGCTTGCGCTTGTGCGGTGTGGCCTGCGCGAATCTGCGCATCGGCACGCGCCATTGCGGCTTGCGCCACGCGCTCCAGGCCTTCGCGCGCTTCCAATTGATCCGGTTGCAGTGCCAGCGCCGCCTCAAACAATTCACGCGCACCGCTGCCATCGGCAGCGCTTAACCTGCCGGCCTGCAAGGCCAGCTCTGCGCGCTGGCG
This sequence comes from uncultured Thermomonas sp., assembly GCF_937872235.1. NCBI lineage: Bacteria > Pseudomonadati > Pseudomonadota > Gammaproteobacteria > Lysobacterales > Lysobacteraceae > Thermomonas > uncultured Thermomonas sp. The sequence continues at coordinate 10,860 of NZ_CALMPC010000075.1, read as the reverse complement.
CAGTGCGTCATAGCGCGGATCCGGCCATAGCCAACGTCCCAGCGCATTGTGGAACAGCAGTGCCGCCAGCACTGCCAGCAGCACGCTGGCCGCCAAGACCAGCAGCAGTTGCCGCCAGCGCTGCGGCAGCGCCCGCCATTGCTTGCGCCAGTCTGCACCCGGGCGCGCTGCGCTCATGCGCGCTGCGCAGACTCGATGCCGGGCAACGATTCCAGCCGCGCCAGCAGCAGCCCCAACTGTTCGAAATCATTGACCCGTGCCCGCAACTGCACGCGCACCCGGCCCTGGTTGCCGCGCAGGTGTTCGGTATTGAGCCCGGTGACGTGCACGCCGATTTGCGCCACCAGTGTGGTGATGTCCTTGAGCAGCCATTTGCGGTCGATGGCTTCGATGTTCACGCTGACCTCTTGCCCGCTGCGGCGCGTGCCCCACTCCACCGGCAACACCCGCGCCGGCTCCTTGCCGGCCAGCCGCAGGAATGCGGCACACTCCGGGCGATGCACACTGATGCCGCGGGTGCGGGTCAGATAGCCCACGATGGCCTCCCCCGGCAGCGGCTGGCAACAGCGCGCCACCTGCACCAGCAAGTTGTCCACGCCTTGTACGGTGACGGCACCACTGCCAGGCGTGGCCGGTGGCGCGGGCTTGCTTGGCAGTAAAGGAATGCCGGGTTCGGGCTCTTGTGCGGCTTTTTCCAAATCCAGCAGGGCCCGACCCACCTGGTTGGGCCCCACGTCGCCCAGTGCCACCAGCACCAGCAGGTCGTCCTCGGTCTGCGCGTTGAAGCGCGCCAGCACCGGCGTCAACTCCGCGTGCAGCAGGCCCATCCGGCGCAAATCACGGTCCAGCAATTCGCGCCCGGCTTGCAGATTGCGGGCGCGGTCCAGCTTGTTGAACCAGGCCCGTACTTTGTCGCGCGAACGGCTGCTGGCCAGAAAGCCGGCGCTTTGCTGCAGCCAGTCGCGGCGCGGCTCCGCCACTTTGCCAGTCAGGATTTCCACGCGCTCACCGGTGCGCAGCGCATGGGTCAGCGGCACGATGCGGCCATCCACTTTTGCACCCCGGCAGCGGTGGCCCACCATGCTGTGGATGGCATAGGCGAAGTCGAGCACGGTCCCACCTTGCGGCAGATCCAGCACCTCGCCTTTGGGTGTCAACGCGTACACACGATCTTCGATCAGGTCGCTGTCGATGCCTTGCAGCGGCACCGCATCCCCTTCACCGGCGGCATCTGCAGCCTGCTCCAGCATGTTGCGCATCCATGCAATGCGCTTGTCCATCGCCGCCCCGCCGGCGCTGCTGCCTTCCTTGTAGCGCCAGTGCGCGGCCACGCCCAGCTCCGACTGCGCATGCATCTCACGGGTGCGGATTTGCACCTCCACCGTTTTGCCTTCAGGGCCAATCACGGCGGTATGCAAGGAGCGATAGCCATTGGGTTTTGGGCGTGCGATGTAATCATCAAACTCGCTGGGGATCGGCACCCACAAGGCATGCACCAACCCCAATACCGCATAGCAGGTGGGCAGGTCATCCACCAATACGCGCAGTGCACGTAGGTCGTACAGCTCTTCTATCGGCAGCGCCTTGCGCTGCATTTTTTTCCAGATGCTGTAGATGTGCTTGGGCCGGCCAGCCACATCGGCGTGGATGCCTTGCTCGGCCACGCTGTCCCGCAATTGTGCCTTGACCAGTTCGATATAGCGCTCGCGGCCGCTGCGGTTATCGTCCAGCGATTGCGCAATGCGCAGATAGTCATCGGCCTGCAAGACGCGAAACGCCAGATCCTCCAGCTCCCACTTGAGTTGCCAGATACCCAGCCGGTTGGCCAGCGGCGCATGAATATCGCGGGTCATTTTCGCCAGTGCGCGCTGCTCCTCCAGCGGCAAGCGCCACGCTGCACGCATGCGTGAGAGTTGGCGCGACAACACAATCGGGATCACCCGCAAATCGCGCACCAGCGCCAGCAATAGCCGCCGCATCCCCTCCGGATTGCGGCCGCCACCGTGGCTGCGATGCAAGGCCCACACCCGGCTGGCAGCGCGCTGGCCTTCCAGCAAAACATGCAAGCGCTCCGGGATTTCCACCGCAGCCTGTTTGGCAAGCACTTCCACATCGACCAGCGCGTCCAGCAAGGTGGCCGCCAGCACTTCGGCATCTGCATTCAGTCCGGCCAGGACGGTCAATGTATCCGCCAGCACATCGGCGCGGTCACGCATCGGCACGCCAGCGTCGGCTTGCGCCAACCAGAAACCGGCCAATGCCGCAGGCAGCGCATCCTTTGGCAGGTGCGCCAGCGCATTGGCATACGATGGGGTCAGGATTGCTTTCGACATCTGCCTACAGTAGCGGCCCGCTGCGACAGCGGCCAGCATTCCGGGCCGTTCATGGCATCACACGACGTGTAGCGCGCTTGCTCTAGACTACCCGCCCCCTCCCTCTGACGCTTTGCCCGCCCTGCATGCAGCTTGACGCCGATCGAATGTCTGCGCGCCGGCATGTGCGCTCGCTGGCATCGTTGCTACGCGAGAGTTTTCGTACCCGCGACGACGCCTTCCTGTTGCTGGCCTTGCTGGTCGGCCTGCTCGCGGGCGCATTGTCACTGCTGCAAGGCGCGCTGGCCCACGCGCTGCAAGCCTGGTGGTATGGCCTGCCGGGTGACGGGGACCGGCTAAGTGCACTGACGCACCTAAACGCGTGGAAGCTGTTGGCGCTGCCGCTGTTTGGCATCCCCATTGGTCTGATCAGCCTGTTTGCCCGCGCCCGCAAGCGCCAGTTGGTGGATGCGGTGGAAGCCAATGCCCTGCATGGCGGCCGCATGTCGATGCGCGACAACCTGATCGTGGCAACCCAAACCATCCTCTCCAACGGCTGCGGCGCCTCGGTAGGGCTGGAAGCTGCTTACGCGCAGATGGGCGCGGGGGTCGGCTCGCAACTGGGCCGCGTATTGCGCCTGCGGCGTGCCGACATCCGTACTCTCGTCGGCACCGGCGCCGCTGCCGCTATTGCCGCCGCATTCGACGCCCCGCTGGCCGGCGCGTTTTATGGCTTCGAAGTAGTCATCGGTGCCTACACACCGGCTGCACTGGCGCCGGTTGCCGTGGCGGTGCTGGGTGCGGTGGCCGTGCGCGCCGCCGCTGGAGTGCAATTGCCGATGCTGCCTGCCCCTGCCGACATCGGTCTGGAGTTTCGCGACTACGCGCTCTACATCCTGCTGGGCGTGGCCAGTGCGCTGGTAGGTATTGCGATCATGCGACTGGTGACGTTGATTGAACAGGGGGTTGAACGTACCCGCCTGCCACGTTGGCTGCGGCCCATGATGGGCGGTTTCCTGCTGATCCCGCTGGCCATGTGGACCCCGCAGGTACTCTCGTCCGGCCACGGTGCGCAGCATGTGGACCTGACCGTCCAGCAGCCCTTGCAATGGCTGGCACTGCTGCTGGCACTGAAGTGCCTGGCTTCGGCCATCTCACTGGGTTTTGGCTTTCGCGGCGGATTATTTTTCGCCTCCCTGTTCACCGGCACCCTACTCGGCGCGGTATTCGCCAAACTGCTGGCGCTGGCGTTCGGGCACCCGCCGCTGGATGAAACCGGTGCGGCACTGATTGGGATGGCGGCACTGTCGGCGGCGATTGTGGGCGCGCCCATGACCATGGCCATGCTGGTACTGGAGAGTACCCACGATTTCGCACTCACCAGCGGCGCAATCGCAGCGGTACTGGTGTCCAGTTCGATGACCCGCCGGATCTTCGGGTTCTCGTTCTCGACTTGGCGCTTCCATCTGCGCGGCGCTGAAATCCGTAGCGCACGTGACGTGGGCTGGGTCAGCGCACTCACCGCCGGCAAGATGATGCGGCGCGGCCCGGAAACCATGTTGGCGTCGATGACGGTGGCGCAAGCGCGGCAAAAATTACCGTTGGGTGCCACTACCCGCATCGTATTGGTGGATGCGCAGGCGCATTACGTCGGGATTGTGGTGCTGGCCGATCTCTATGCCGACGGCGTCAAGCTGCAGGCCCCCGTGCAGGACTACGCGCAAAGCCGCGCCAATGCCTTGGCCGCCGATGCTGATGCACTTGCAGTGATGCGGCAATTTGATAGCAGCCAAAGCGACGAACTTGCAGTGCTGGATGAACAGCGGCACGTGCTTGGGGTGCTATCGGAACGCTTCGTCCGCAAGCGTTATGCCGAAGAATTGGAACGCCAGCAGCGCGAATTGCTGGGTGAGCGCGTGGATGACCCTACTTGAAGCACGTCGTTCAATGACGCTGCAAGCGCTGCACGCGTGCGGCCAGACGTTTCGGTGACACCCCGCCTTTCACGCCCAATTCCTGTGCAAATAATTGCACGCGCAGTTCTTCCAGCTCCCAGCGCAACGCCTGCGTTTCGGGGTCGGCGGGATTCGCGCTTGCCAGCGCATCGGCAAATGGCTTGAGTTCCAGCAGCCGCGCCTGATCGCGCACCGGGTCGCGCTGGGCGCGTTCGCCGCGCAGCGAGAGCGCTTTCAACCAGCGCGGGTATTCGGCCAAGGCTTGCGCCGGCGTATCGCGCAAAAAGCCGGGCGGCGTCAGCGCTTCCAACTGGCCACGCATGTCATCCAGGTTGGCGCTGGCCCAGCCCATCAACGTTGATTCCAATTTGCCGCGTACCTCGGCCACCAGGGTCAGAATCGCATCGGCCTGTTTCAGCCGCTGCATCGCTTCTGCAAACACGCCTTTGCCGATGACATCGCAGCACTGGCCGAAGGCAGTGGCATCGCGCACGTCCAGCAAGCCATCGGCACTCAACGCAGCAAACGCGCCATCGACCAAATCGGCGCGCAAGCGATCGCTATCCTTCAAGCCATCCTTGCGTGGCGCAGCCGACTCGATCGCCGCATACAGCAGTGAAATCTTCGGCTGCACCGGCAATTGCTTGCGCGCCTGTTTGCATTTATCGGCCAGTGCAATCGCCAGCAACCGGCGCACCCCCTGTGGGTGCAGACGCTCGGCCATTTCGCGCTGCGCATGCACCTGCAGCGACACCGTTGCGCCATCGTCCTGCAAGGCCGGGTACGCCGGCACCCCCCCCACGCCGGGCACGGTGTGCGGTACCGGTTGCAGCGGAAACTGGGTCATGCCTTCCGTAGTCATGCCTTGTGCGGCATGTTGCGCAAACGCATCGGCCGCGCGCTTGCCAAAGCGTGCCCGCAAGTCGTCCAGATTGCGGGATTCGGCCAGCACATGGTTGCCCTCCAACAGGCGCAGATTGGCGTGCAGATGCGGCTCCAACGCGGCGGCATCGAAGTCCATCGCACCGATCTCCACGCCGGAAAGTTTTTTCAGGAAGCGCGCCAATGCACCGTCGATGGCATCGGCATCCGGTTGCGGAAACGCATCCGCGAAGGCCCGCGCAAATTCGGGGGCCGGCACGACATTGCGGCGAATGACTTTCGGCAATGTCTTGATCAACGCCGCCGCCTTGTCTTCCACAAACCCAGGCGCCAGCCACGACAAGCGCGCCGCATCCAGCGCATTCAACAGATGCAGCGGCACCACCACCGTCATGCCGTCGTCCACCGCGCCCGGCTCGAAGCGGTAGTGCACCGCCAGCCGCGCATCGCCCAATGGCAGATACGCAGGGAAGCGCGCTGCATCGCTCTGGTCAGCCACCAAGAGTTCGTCGCGGCTCCACTCCAGCGCCGCTTTCTGCTCTTTCGACAATGTCCCGAACCATGCTTCCAATGCCTGCGTGTTGTGGATGTGCACCGGCAAGCGATCCAGATACCAACGCGCCTGCCAGTCTTCATCCACCACCAGTCCCACACGCCGCTGCTTGGCTTCTTCCTGCTGCGCCAATTCCAAGGTGCGCAAATTGCGCGCAACAAAGCTGCTGCGCGTGTTGATCTCGCCGGTCAACAGCGCATCGCGCACAAAGATGGCGCGGCTCTCTTCGGGAAACAGCGCGCCATAGTGAATGGGTTTTTTCGGCGCCAATACCAAACCGAACAAGCTGATCTGCTCGCTGCCCAATACGCGGCCCTGCGCGCGCGACCAATGCGGGTCGTGCTGGCGGCGCGCCAACAAATGCGGCAATTCGGCGATCACCCAATCCGGCTCGATCGCGGCATTGGTCAGCGCCCACACTTTTTCGGTATCCAGCAGGTTGGCCGAAAGCACCCACGGCGGCGGCTTGGATGCCAATTTCGAACCGGGGAACAAGGCAAATTTGCGCCCACGTGGGCCATCGAACACGCCTTTGTCACTGCGATGGCCAATCTGCGTGGGCAGGCCGGCGATCAGTGCACGGTGGAGGGCGCAGAACTGCGCTGCCCCCCCATTGGAAAGAGTGCTCGCATCCGCTTTTGGCACTGTTCCCGGCAACATTTCCTTGCGGGATTCATCCACGCCCGACTTCGGTTGCCGGGACCTGTTCTCTGACCCCGTTTTCGCCCAAAGCTCCTCGCACTGCAACTTCAATTGCCGATGCAGTTCCCACCATTCGCGCAAGCGCAAAAAGCCAAGGAAATGTTTGTCGGCCCATTTGCGCAATTGCGATTGGGTGAGCTCTTCATGCGCCGTGCGGTAGGCCTGCCACAGCTTCAAAATACCCACAAACTCGGACTTGCCATCGACAAATTCCGCATGCGCGGCATCGGCTGCACCGCGCGCATCGGCAGGGCGCTCGCGTGGATCTTGGATGCCCAGGAAACTGGCAATTACCAGCATGTCGTGCAGCACGCCATGCGTGCGTGCGGCCACCAACATGCGCGAGAGCTTGACGTCCACCGGCAGTTTGGCCATCTGCTTGCCAATCGCAGTGAGCTTGCGCTGCGGATCGACGGCACCCAACTCGGACAACTGCTGCCAACCATCGGCAATCGCACGCGGATCGGGTGGCTCCAAAAATGGAAACTGCTCGATGTCACCCAACCCCAGCGACAGCATCCGCAAAATCACGCCACCCAATGCGGCGCGGCGGATTTCCGGATCGGTAAATTCGGGGCGTGCTGAAAATTCCGCTTCGGAATACAAGCGAAAACACACCCCCGGCGCAATCCGCCCGCAGCGGCCAGCACGCTGATTGGCGCTGGCTTGCGACACCGCTTCGATATGCAGGCGATCCAACTTCTGGCGCGGGCTGTAACGCTTCACTCGCGCCACGCCGGGGTCGATGACGAAGTGGATGCGTGGCACCGTCAACGAGGTTTCCGCCACATTGGTGGCCAACACGATGCGTCGCTGCGGACCGGGGTGGAACACACGATCCTGGTCTTTGGCCGATAACCGCGCATACAGCGGCAGTACTTCGGTATGCCGATATTTGCGCCGTTCCAGTGCTTGGTGCACATCGCGAATTTCGCGCTCACCGGGCAAGAAAATCAGCACATCGCCAATGGATTTCTCGCGCTGGATTTCATCGCAGGCGGCGACGATGCCGGAAACAGGGTCAGGATCACTTCTTGCCAACGCCTGCTTGCTTCCCGATTGGGTTGCATCAGACAGCGACTCTGACCCCATGTCCCGATAGCGCATCTCCACCGGATAGCCGCGCCCCTCGACACTCACCACGGGCGCACCCCCGAAGTGTGCGGAGAAACGCCCGGTATCAATCGTGGCCGAGGTGACAAGCAGCTTCAGGTCGGGTCGCCGCGGCAGCAGTTGCTTCAGATAGCCCAGCAGGAAATCAATATTGAGACTGCGCTCGTGCGCTTCGTCGATGATCAGCGTGTCGTACTTCGACAACCAACGGTCGGTCTGGATTTCCGCCAGCAAGATACCGTCGGTCATGAACTTGATCGCGGTTTGCTCGCTCACCGCATCGTTGAAGCGCACCTGAAACCCCACCGCACCGCCGATGGGCACCTGCAATTCTTCAGCCACCCGCCGCGCCACCGAACGCGCCGCAATCCGGCGCGGCTGGGTGCAACCAATCACCCCGGCCGCGCCGCGCCCAGCCAACAGGCACAGCTTGGGCAGTTGCGTGGTCTTGCCGCTGCCGGTTTCACCGGCAATCACCACCACCTGGTGACGGCGGATCAATTCGATGATGTCGTCGGCGTGGGCGGCAATCGGCAAGCTGTCATCGATGGTTGCGCCGGGAAGCTGCGTGGCGCGCTGCGCACAGGCAGCCACCGAGACTTGCAACGCTTCAACCATTGCGGCGCGCAGTGCGGCATCTGCAGGGTTGGCCTGCCATTTCGACAGCAGCCCCAGCAAACGCCCACGGTCACGCGTCAACGCGGCGCTGATCCACGCCCTTGCCTGGCGCGGTGTTTGCACGGCCCCTGGCTTGAATTGAGTATCGATAGCGCGCATCTATGAATGACAGTGATATGTTGAATTTCAAGTTGTCGCAAAACCCGCGTATTGTCGCCGCAAGCCCGCTTTTTCACACCTGCAGGAGTCGGTCATGGCCAAGAGCAAGCCCAGCGCTAAATCCAGCAACAAGCATAGCGAGAAGCCCGGCAAGGCTTCCGCCACAACAGCCACCATTGATATCGGCATCAGCGGCGGTGATCGCGCCGAGATTGCCGATGGCCTATCGCATGTGCTCGCCGATGCTTACACGCTGTACCTGAAAACCCACAACTTCCACTGGAATGTGACGGGGCCGATGTTCAATGCCCTGCACACCATGTTCGAAACCCAATACAGCGAACAATGGACCGCGCTTGACGAAATCGCCGAACGCATCCGCGCATTGGGCTTCAATGCCCCCGGTAGCTACACCGAATTCGCGCAGCTCTCGTCGATCAAGGAAACGCCCGGCCAAACCGGCACGCTGGCGTGGCATGACATGGTGCAACAACTGGTCAGTGGCAACGAAGCCTTTTGCCGCACCGCGCGCAAAGTACTGAAAGCTGCCGATAGCGCCGGCGACGACCCCAGCGTTGACCTGCTCACCACACGCCTGCAGACCCACGAAAAATACGCATGGATGCTGCGTTCGCTGCTGGAGTGAGCGTACCCCGCCCCTCCCGGCGCGATGGGAGGGGCTGCATGGTGCGCGTATCGGGCGAACAGCAACGCTTGCTACTCTAGGCGGATGCCTTCCGCCGCACTCGATACACTTCGCCACGTCTTTGGATACGACCGCTTCCGCGGCGAGCAAGGCCAGATTGTCGAGCACGTCACTGGCGGCGGTGATGCGCTGGTGCTGATGCCTACCGGCGGCGGCAAATCGCTGTGCTACCAACTGCCGGCGTTGCTGCGCGCCGGTACCGCGATTGTGGTGTCGCCGCTGATTGCGCTGATGCAAGACCAAGTGGAGGCCTTGCGTCAGCTGGGCGTGCGCGCCGCCTTCCTCAATTCCAGTCTGGATGCCCGCAGCGCCGCGCAAGTGGAACAGCAACTTGTCGATGACGGGCTGGACCTGCTCTACGTCGCCCCCGAACGCCTGCTGACAGCGCGCTTTCTGGCGCTGCTGGAACGCACGCAGATTGCCCTGTTCGCCATCGATGAAGCGCATTGCGTGTCGCAATGGGGCCATGATTTCCGCCCCGAGTATCGCCAGCTCACCTTGCTGCACGAACGCTGGCCGCAGGTACCGCGCATCGCACTGACTGCCACCGCCGACGCGCCCACCCGGCGGGAAATCGTGGAGCGTCTGGCGCTGGAAGACGCACGCCAATTTGTCAGCTCGTTTGATCGCCCCAACATCCGCTACAACGTTGCCGCCAAGCACAACAGCCGCCGCCAGCTGTTGGATTTTCTGGAGGGCCATGCCAACGCAAGCGGCATCGTCTATTGCCTGTCGCGGCGCAAGGTCGAGGCCACTGCGGAGCTGCTGGTCGAGCAAGGTGTCAACGCGCTGCCGTATCACGCCGGGCTGGATGCGGCCACACGCGCCACCCATCAGCGCCGTTTTCTGCACGAAGACGGCATCGTGATGGTGGCCACGATTGCGTTTGGCATGGGCATCGACAAGCCCGATGTGCGCTTTGTTGCGCATTTGGACCTGCCAAAATCACTGGAAGGCTATTATCAGGAAACCGGCCGCGCCGGCCGCGATGGTGAAGCCTCGGAAGCATGGCTGGCCTATGGTCTGGGTGATGCCGTGCTGCTGCGCAAGATGATTGCCGAGGGCGAGGCCAGCGAGGAACGCAAGCGCCTGGAAAACGCCAAACTGGATGCACTGATCGGCTATTGCGAGTCCACCGGCTGCCGCCGGCAAAGCCTGCTGGCCTATTTTGGCGAAGCCCACGGTGGTGGCTGCGGCCATTGCGACAACTGCTTGCTCCCGCCACGCGTCTGGGATGCCACCGAGGCTGCACGCAAGGCGCTGTCGTGCGCCTATCGCACCGGGCAGCGCTTTGGCGCGGCACATCTGATCGACGTCTTGCGCGGTGCCGACAACGCCAAAGTGCGCCAGTTCGGCCACCACACGGTCAGCACCTACGGCATCGGCAGCGAACTGGACGCATCGCGCTGGCGCAGCGTGTTCCGGCAACTGGTGGCCGCCGGCTTGCTGGAGGCCGACTTCGACAGCTTTGGCGCATTGCGCCTGACCCAAGCCGCCACCCCGCTGCTGCGCGGCGAACACCAGCTTCACCTGCGTGAAGACCCCAACAAGCGCGAGCGCACGCGCCGTCGCAATGACACCACCGCCAGCATCAACCGTGCACTCTCCCCTGACGCCGAAGCGCGCTTCGATACCCTGCGCAACTGGCGCAGCAGCACCGCACGCGAGCAAAACGTGCCCGCCTACGTGATCTTTCACGACGCCACCTTGCGCAGCATTGCCCAACACCACCCGCACACCCTCACTGCGCTGGCCGCCATCAGCGGCGTGGGTGCCGGCAAGCTGGAACGCTATGGCGAGGCGGTGTTGGATGTGCTGCAAAGAGACTAAGCACGGGCGCGTGGCTGGCAATCCAGCCTG
>NZ_CALMPC010000074.1:0-44515 GCF_937872235.1 uncultured Thermomonas sp. | reverse complement strand
GCCATTTCGCACAACGCGGCAAACACGCCGCCGTCGGAGCGGTCGTGATAGGCCAGCAACAGGCCCGCCTCACGCGCATCGCGCACCAACTCGAACAAGCCGCGCAGACGTTGCGGGTCATCCAGATCCGGCACATCGCCACCAAACGCGGGCAGCGCGCCGCCATCGACCTTCGGATACACCTGCGCCAGGATCGAACCGCCCATGCGCTGGCGGCCGCCGCCCAAGCCAATCAACCACAATTCGGAGTCCACCTCGCGCTGCAACAGCGGGGTGAGCTGGCCGCGCACATCCAGCACCGGCGCGAACGCCGACACCACCAGCGAGACCGGCGAGACCGATTTCTGGGTTGTGCCATCGGCCTGATACTGCGCCTGCATCGAGAGCGAATCCTTGCCGACCGGAATACTCAATTCCAGCTCCGGACATAGCTCCATGCCCACCGCTTTGACCGCATCGAACAGCCGCGCATCTTCCCCCGCATGGCCGGCGGCGGCCATCCAGTTGGCCGACAATTTGATGCGGCTGAAGGTCTCCACGGGTGCGGCCATCACATTGGTAATCGCCTCGCCTACCGCCATGCGTGCGGAGGCAGCGGCATCCAGCAACGCCAACGGCGTGCGCTCGCCCATCGCCATCGCTTCGCCGGTATAGCCTTCAAACCCCGACAAGGTGATGGCGCAATCGGCCACCGGCATTTGCCACGGCCCCACCATTTGGTCGCGGGCAGTCAAACCGCCGACCGTGCGGTCGCCGATGGTGATCAGGAAGGATTTGGAGGCCACCGCCGGGTGCGCCAACACGCGCAGCCCGGCCTCGTGTAGATCCAGAGTATCGGTGTCGGTTTCCGGCCATTTGGGCGGCGCCGGATGCGCGGTGTCGCGGTGCATTTTCGGCGCTTTGCCAAACAGCACATCCATCGGCAGGTCGATGGCCGGCGGCTGGCCGGCATACCCCACGCGCAGATGTTGTTCTGCCGTGGCCACACCCACCACCGAAAACGGGCAGCGTTCGCGCAGGCACAGGGCTTCGAACTCGGCCACCCGTGATGGTGCGATGCCCAGCACGTAGCGTTCCTGCGATTCGTTGCACCACAACTGCATCGGTGACAGCGACGGGTCGTCTTTCGGAATCTTGCCCAAGTCGATCACGCCGCCCACACCGGAGTCGTGCAGCAGTTCGGGAATGGCGTTGGATAGTCCACCCGCACCCACGTCGTGGGCACTCAGGATAGGGTTGTCTGCCCCCAGCGCCACGCAGCAGTCGATGACTTCCTGTGCGCGCCGTTCCATTTCCGGGTTGTCGCGCTGCACCGAGGCAAAATCGAGGTCTTCCGCCGAATCACCCGAGGCCACCGACGATGCCGCGCCGCCGCCCAGCCCGATCAACATCGCCGGCCCCCCCAGCACAATCACCGCATCGCCGGGGGAGAGCCGCAGCTTTTCCACCTGCGTGCGATCCATCGCGCCCAGACCACCGGCCAACATGATGGGTTTGTCATAGGCGCGGGTCAGGCCGTCGGCCTCGAACAGTTCAAAACTGCGGAAATAGCCGGTGAGATTGGGCCGGCCGAATTCGTTGTTGAACGCGGCGGCACCCAACGGCCCGTCGCGCATGATTTCAAACGCGCTGGCCATGCGCGGGTTGAGGCTGCGCTGGCCTTCCCACGGCTGTGGCAGCGTCGGAATGCGCAGATGCGACACCGAGAACCCGCACATCCCCGCCTTGGGCCGGCCACCGCGGCCGGTGGCCCCTTCGTCACGGATTTCGCCGCCGGCGCCCGTGGATGCGCCGGGGAACGGCGCAATCGCGGTGGGGTGGTTATGGGTTTCCACCTTGATACAAAACGCGGACTCGGTCACCGGCTCGCTGCGGTATTGGCGGGTGTGCGGGTCTGGCCGCCAGCGCGAGGCCAGATAGCCTTCCACCACCGCCGCGTTGTCGCTATATGCCGACAGCGTGTGCTGCGGCGTGCTGGCGTGGGTGTGCTTGATCATCTTGAACAGCGATAGCGGCTGCTCACGGCCATCAATTGTCCACGACGCATTGAAAATCTTATGCCGGCAGTGCTCGGAATTGGCCTGCGCGAACATCATCAATTCCACATCGTGCGGGTCGCGCCCCAGTGCGCCGTAGCGCGCACGCAGGTAGTCGATTTCATCCTCGGCCAGGGCCAGCCCCAGCCGCTTGTTGGCCGCCTCCAACTGCGCCAGCGGGATCACCTCCACGACGCCCGCCGGTTGCGCCGGGAACAGCGCTGCACCGGCCTCACGCGAGTCCAGCAGCGATTGCGTCATCGGGTCATGCAGCAGCTTGGCCAAGGCCGCCTGCGTGGCGGCATCGGCCGGCCAGCCGACCACGTCCAGGCGGGTGCCACGTTCTACCCGCCTGATCGGCAAGCCGGCACCCCGCAGCAGCTCGGTGGCCTTGCTGGCCCACGGCGACAACGTGCCCAGACGCGGCACCACAAAGCGGCTGACGCTACCGGCTTCGGCCGGTGCGTAGCCATTTTCAGCTTGCAGGATACGGCACAGCGCGGTGACATCGGGCTGGCTGCCGGGCTCGGGATCGATCCAGTAGCCATGCCATGCGCCGATCAGGCGCAGGCCGGGGGCGCAGGTTTGCAGACGGGTTTGCAAGCGGTCGCGACGAAACGGCGACAGGGCGGGTGCGCCCTCGAGGACGATCATGTCCGATACAACCGTAGGAACGGGCCGGCCATTGTAGCCGAGCCCGAGACCTCAAGCCGGAGCCGGCCTCAGCTGGCGTCCGGATTCTTGTCCAGTGCGTCCAATCGCTGCAACAGGGCATCGGGTGGGAGATAACCGCCCAGCAGCCTGCCATCATCGGTCAGGATCATGGGCGTGCCTTCCAGGCCCATCCGCTGACCGGCGCGGTATTCGCGATCCACCGGAGTACTGGCACACGGGCCTTGCGCGACCGGGCGATCGTTCTTGGCATCGGTCAGTGCTTTCTTGCGATCCGCTGCGCACCACACCGCCACCATCTTCTGGTAGTCCGGGCTGCCCAAACCGGCGCGCGGGAAGGCCAGGTATTCCACCCGGATCCCCAGCTTGTTGTATTGCGCGATATCGGTGTGGAACTTGCGGCAATAGCCACACTCCACATCGGTCAGCACCACCACGGTGTGCTTGGTCGTGCCGGTTGGGGCAAACACGATGCGGTCGGCTTGCGGCAAGGTCGCCAGCACCTGTTTGCGCACTTTGGCCATCGCCACCTCGCCCATGTCCTTGCGATTGACGATGTCCAGCAGACCGCCCTGGAACAGGTATTTGCCGTCATCGCTGACATACACCACCTGGCCGGTGGCGATGACCTCGCGGAAGCCGGGAATGGGGGCCGGGCTGATTGATTCCACCTGAATCTTGGGATTGATCCGAGTCAGTGCCTCGCGCACGCGAGCCTCTGGTGTGCCTGCGGCGAAGGAAGGCTCCTTCAGCGGTGCAGCCTCGGTACCGGGCGACACTTTTTGCGGGGCCTCCGCGGGTTGCGCGCAGGCAGACAAACTGAAACCGAACAAGGTGGCAAGCAACAGACGCTTCATCACAACTCCGAATAAGCCAACACCGCTTCGACCGTGGAAGCGGACACAAGTTCGCTAGTGTCGCATGGATGCAGCATCCGATCGGCAAGCGCCAGCAGCGCGTTCAGCCACGCGGGTGGTGGCGGGCATGCAAGCTCTGCAAACGCTCGCGCGCGACCAGGGTGTAGATCTGGGTGGTTGACAATGCGCTATGCCCCAACAGCATTTGCAAGGCGCGCAAGTCAGCGCCGTGGTTGAGCAAATGGGTGGCAAAACTGTGGCGCAAGCCGTGCGGGCTGACCTGCGCAGGGGCAACACCCGCCAGCACCGCATAGCGCTTGACCAAGACCCAGAACGCTTGCCGGCTCAACGCATCACCGCCGGGGGTGACAAACAACGCGGTGACCGCGCCGGGGTTGCGCGCCGCCGTCAACAACATTGGGCGCGCCGCTTTCAGATACTGGCTTAGCCAATGGCCGGATTCTTCGCCCAACGGCACCAGCCGCTCTTTGTTGCCCTTGCCGCGCACCCGTAACACACCCTGCCGCAGATTGACCGCCGTGCCGGGAAGCCCCACCAATTCGCTGACCCGCAAGCCGCAGGCGTACATCAGCTCCAACATGGCGCGGTCACGCAAGCCATTGGCCGTGCTGGTTTCTGGTGCTTCCAGTAGTGCCGCAATCTGGGTTTCAGACAGAGCCTTGGGCAGCAGTCGTGGCAGCGTGGGCGATTGCAGCAACGCGCTGGGATCTTCGCTGCGCAAGCCACCGCGCACGGCATGCGCATAGAACGCATGCAGGCACGACAACAAGCGGGCCGTGCTGCGTGGGCTGTAGCCTTGCTGCGTGCGTTGCGCCAGATGCGCAAACAGGGTTTCCCGCGACAGCAGCAGCACGCCCGGATGCTGCCGCGCCAACGCCTGCAAATCGCTGCGATAGGCCGCCAGCGTGGCCTGCGCCAAGCCATACTCGGCCCAGATCGCATCCAGGAAACGCTCAATCGCCACACCATCGGCATCTGCCAAGGGCGGCAGGTTGCGAATGAATTGACGACGGTCAGCGGGGGTTGGCATGGGGCCAAGGTTAGAGCAAGCGGGTGCGCCTGTATCCTGTGCGGATGACCTCACCGCAACGCTTCCCTACCCGCATCGGCTGGCGACTGCTCGCCCTGCTCTACGATTTTTTCCCGGTGCTGGCACTGTGGTTTATCGCGGCGGGCATCTTCACCTTGGCGCATGGCGATGCGGTGCGCGGCGGTTGGCTAGGTTGGCTGGAATTTGTGGTGCTGTGGCTGATTGCCGGTTTGTATGCGGTGCTCAGCTGGCGGCGCGGCGGGCAGACCATCGGGATGCGGGCATGGCGACTGCGCGTGAGCGATGTCGCCGGCCAGCCGGCACACACGCGAGCACTCTGGCTACGCTTTGCGATCGGTAGTGTGTCGTTGTTGGCGCTCGGATTGGGGGTCTGGTGGGCGTGGCTGGATCGCGAGGGTTTGACTCTGCACGATCGCTTCAGCAACACCCGCATGACCCGTTTGCCCAAAGCTTGAGCTTCAACTGCTGCGCCGGCGGAACATCAGATAGGAAATGCCCAGCATCAACAGCGGCGGCATGGCGTAGGCGATGCGGTAATCGAAATGGTAGATGCCGGCCAGCCTGGAAAAAATCATCTGGGCAACCCAGAACCCCAGCGCAAACACAATGCCGATAAACACGCGCTTGCCGTAACCACCACTGCGCAGCGAGCCAAATGCAAACGGCATTGCTGCCAGACACAGTGCCAGCACGTTGAACGGATAGAACCAGCGGCTCCAGTACACGTTCTCGAAATCACTCGAATCCAGACCGTTGCGCTTGCGATAGTCAATGCTGGTGCTCAGATCACTGCTGGCCATATTGCCAGGCTTGGTCACGCCGGATGCCAAGGCCGATTCATCCAATTTTGAGTTCCAATGTTCTTCAATCACCTTGCTGCGCTGCACAGTCTTGGCATCGAAGCGCGTGCGTTCAATGCCGCGCAACAACCACTGGCCGGCGCGATGTTCGGCAATTTCAACATTGGAAATCGAGCGCAGGCGGCCATCGGCGGCGAATTCGAACAGCCGCACACCGCGCAACTCCAGCCAGCGCTCGCTGCCACGTTGCTTCTGTTCGCCAGTGCGCGCATTGAGGAACATATCGCCTTCGCGCGCCCACAGCCCGCTGTATTTGGACACCACCATGTCACTGTGACGCACCGAGCGAATCATCTGCGCACGTTCGTCGCCCCACGGTGCCAAGGTTTCGCCATTGACCACCATGAGTGCCGTCAGCAGCAGCAGCGAAAACGCTACCGACACACTCAAGCGCTTGCGTGATAGGCCCAGCGCGCGCAGCACAGTGAGCTCGGAGGTGGCCGCCAATTGCCCCAGCCCCAGCAACACGCCAATCACGGCGGCGGTGGGAAACAAGGTGTAGGCGCGACTGGGGATGGTCAAGCCGGTGGCGGCAATCGCGTGATTGATGGTGTACGCACCTTTGCCGACATCGCTCATCTCACCAGCGAGTGCCTGTACTACATCCAAACCCAATACAACGCCCCACACCAGCAACACGCTGGTGACGACCGAGCGCGCGATATAGCTGTCATGCAGGCGTGGCCAATGTTTCATCGCCGCCACCATGCGCGCGCTACGCGACCATCCCGCATGTACAGCCACATCCCCAGACCCAGCATCGGCAGCAACAACCACCACAATCCTGCCGTCGTGGGCAGGCGGCCTTCCGCAATCCATTTGGTGCCCAGCATCATCAGGAAGATGCCGACCAGATAAGCCAGAAATGCCAACAACACCGAGCCATAACGTGCCTGCCGTGGCGAGCTGCGACCCAGCGGAATGGCCATCAGCGCAAATGCCAGTGCCAATAGTGGCGGCGCGATGCGCCAATGTAATTCGGCGCGTGCCGGGGCCGCCGGGTTACGCAGCAGCACGGGGGTAAGCTGGTATTCCGGGGTTTCCAAATTGCGCGGATCATCCGGTGCTGGAAGTTGCAGTTCGTTGCGTGCATAGCGCATCAAGCGATAGTCCAGATCGGCACCACTCGCTGGACCCTCCACCCGAAACCCATCCAGCAACGCCAGCACGCGCTCGCCGTGGTCGCGATACATCTCCCCGGTCTGCGCGGTGGCCACGTCCATGCGGTCGCCACGTTCGCGATAAATGAATACCCGCGCAATCTTGGTGCCATCGTTGGACATCGTGCCCACATAGGCCACCCCGCCATTGGCCATCGGGGTAAACCGACCCGGCTCCAGCCCGGCCACCAGCAAATTCTTGTTGGCTTCGATCACCATCCCGCGCGCCAGACGGTTGGCCCATGGGCCCAATTGCAATGAACACAGCCCCACCAACACCACCACCGGCAACGCCACCAATAGCAATGGCCGCAGTAGCCGACGCGGACCAATCCCGATGGCATGCAGCACATACATTTCCGAATCGCGGTACAGCCGCCCGGTAGCCAACAGCAAGCCCAATAACAACGCCAGCGGCAAAATCAGCGGCAAATAACTAAGCAAGCGCAGGCCCAATTGCGATAACAACAACGCCGGCGGCAGCTTGCCGCGTGCCATTTCACCGACCAGATCGGCAAACACGCCCCCCATGCTGACCATGCCCAGGATCACCAACGACGCCACGATGGCGCGGGTGAATTCAGCGGCGAGGTAGCGGTCCAGCTTCGGCATCGGGCCTGCTTGCTTTAGAATTAGGGGTTGATTGCGGTCACGGCCTGCGCCAAGCGCAGCCGCGTATTGTAAGCCACGTCCGCCTGCATGCCCGAAGGTCCCTGCCTGCAAGCGCCTGCAGATCCGCTGCACTTTTGCCTGGATACCTTGTTCGATGAGTCTCGAATTCCACCTGAACCAGACTTCCCCCACCACTGCCACCGTAGATTGCGTCGTGGTAGGCGTGTTCGCCGATGGCACCCTGGCGCCTGCCGCCAGCGTGCTGGACAGCGCCAGTGCCGGGCGCCTGCAAAGCCTGGTTGCACGCGGCGATGTGTCCGGCAAGACCGGCAAAACCACCCTGCTGCACGACCTGCCCGGCATCGCCGCACCGCGCGTGCTGGTCATTGGCTTGGGCGACGCCGGCAAGTTTGGCGTGCCGCAGTACCTGAAGGCCGTTGCCGATGCGGTGCGCACGCTGAAGACCGGCCCGGTCGGCTCCGTACTGTTCACTCTGAGCGACGTAGCCGTGCAGGATCGCGATGCGGCATGGAACATCCGCCAAGCCGTGATCGCCGCCGACCACACCGGCTACCGCTACACCGCCACGTTGGGTGCGAAAAACAGCAAGCGCGAAGAAAAGGGACTGGTGCGGTTCGAAATCAGCGGCAGCGACACCACTGCGCTGGCGCAAGGCATCGCGATTGCGCAAGGCGTCCAGTTCACCCGCGAAGTGGGCAACCTGCCGCCGAATATCTGCAACCCGGCGTATCTGGCCCAGCAGGCGCAAGACTTCGCCGCGCAGCACACGGGTGTCGACTGCGAGGTACTGGACGATGCCGCGATGGAAGCGCTGGGCATGGGCTCGCTGCTGGCGGTGGCACGCGGCAGCGCGCAGCGGCCGCGCCTGATCGTGCTGAAGTGGAGCCAGGGCGGCGATGCCAAACCCTATGTGCTGGTCGGCAAGGGCATCACCTTCGATACCGGTGGCGTCAACCTGAAAACGCAGGGCGGCATCGAGGAAATGAAGTACGACATGTGCGGTGCCGGCAGCGTGCTGGGCACCTTCGTGGCGGCGGTCAAGATGCAACTTCCGGTCAATCTGGTGTGCATTGCCGCTGCGGTGGAAAACGCCATCGACGGCGATGCCTATCGTCCGTCCGATGTGATCACGTCGATGTCCGGCAAGACCATCGAAGTGGGCAACACCGATGCCGAAGGCCGCCTGATTTTGTGCGACGCGCTGACCTATGCGCAGCGGTTTGAGCCGGCCGCGCTGGTGGATGTGGCCACCCTCACCGGTGCCTGCATGGTGGCGCTGGGCAAATACGCCACCGGCGTGATGACCAAGCGCAGCCACGACCTTGCGCGCGAATTGCTGGATGCCGGCGAAATGGTATTCGACCGCGGCTGGCAGTTGCCGCTGTGGGACGAATACCAACCGATGCTGGATTCCGCATTTGCCGATGTCTACAACATCGGCGGCCGCTGGGCTGGTGCAATTACCGCCGGCTGTTTCCTGTCGCGCTTCACCGACGGCCAGCGCTGGGTGCATCTGGATATCGCAGGTTCCGCCAGCGACGACGGCAAGCTGGGCATGGCCACCGGCCGCCCGGTGGGCATGTTGTCGCAGTGGTTACTGGATCGTTCGGCGGCGTAATGCCCAAAGCCCACTTCTACCTGATCGACAAGCCGCGCTTTCGCGAGCAGCCCTTGCTGCTGGTCTGCGAACTGGCGAAGAAAGCCTACGCCGCCAACGTACCCACGCTGATTCTGGCGCGCGATCCGGCGCAGGCCGAAGCACTCGACGACCTGTTGTGGGCGTTCGATCCCGACGAATACCTGCCGCACCAAATTGCCGGCATGGATGCCGATGAAGACGAAGCGCCGGTGTTGATTGCATCACCCGACACCGATGTGCCGCTGCGCCCATTGCTGATCAACTTGCGCGATGCCGCCCCGCAAGGTGCTTTCGAGCGCGTGCTGGAAGTGGTGCCAGCCGACCCCGCCGCCCGCGAGCCGCTGCGTGCGCGCTGGAAGCATTACCAAACGCTCGGTTTCGAGCTCAAAAAATTCGACATGTGATGCTGCCATGACCACCCTCGATTCCGGCTTCAACCCGCAATCCTTCGAAACCCGTCTGTACGCGCAATGGGAAAGCAGCGGCGCGTTTGCGCCCACCGGAAACGGTCCGGCCTACACCATTTTGCTGCCGCCGCCGAATGTCACCGGCACCTTACACATGGGGCACGCGTTCCAGCACACGCTGATGGATGCATTGGTGCGCTATCACCGCATGCGCGGCTATCGCACCTTGTGGCAGATGGGCACCGACCACGCCGGCATCGCCACCGAAATGGTGGTGGGCCGCAACCTCGCCATCGAGGGCAAGGGCGAGACCCGCGACTCGCTGGGCCGCGACAAGTTCATCGAAAAGGTCTGGGAGTGGAAGCAGCACAGCGGCGATACCATCGAGCGGCAGATGCGCCGGCTGGGCGCCAGCGGCGACTGGTCACGCAGTGTGTTCACGATGGACCCGATGCCATCGAAGGCCATCATCGAAGCCTTCGTGCGGCTGCATGAAGAAGGCCTGATCTATCGCGGCCAGCGCCTGGTCAATTGGGATCCGGTGCTGAAAACCGCGATTTCGGACCTCGAAGTGGTCAGCGAGGAGGAACACGGCGCGCTGTGGTCGCTGCGCTATCCACTGGCCGATGGCGCGTCTTACGAGCATGTGGAAGTCGATGCCGACGGCGTGGAAACCCTGCGCGAAACCCGCAACTATTTGGTGGTGGCCACCACCCGCCCGGAAACCATGCTCGGCGATACCGCCGCGATGGTGCACCCGGAAGACCCGCGCTACCTCGCGCTGCACGGCAAGTGTGTGGACTTGCCGCTGACCGGCCGGCGCATCCCGATCATCACCGACGACTATGTGGATCGCGCCTTTGGCACCGGCGTGGTGAAGGTGACCCCGGCACATGATTTCAATGACTACGCGGTGGGTCAGCGGCACAACCTGCCACTGATCAATATCTTCAGCAGTACCGCAAAGATCATTGAAGATCGCGATGACATCCCCGCACAGTACCGCGGCCTGGACCGCTTCGATGCACGCAAAGCCATCATCGCCGACCTCGACGCCGCCGGCCTGTTGGTGGAAATCAAACCGCACAAATTGATGGTGCCGCGCGGCGACCGCAGCGGGCAGGTGATCGAGCCTTACCTCACTGATCAGTGGTTCGTGAAAATGGACACGCTGGGCCAGCGCGGGCTGGAACTCGTCGAAAACGGCTCAGTCAAATTCGTGCCACCGAACTGGGTCAACACCTATCGGCACTGGATGGAAAACATCCAGGACTGGTGCATCAGCCGCCAGCTCTGGTGGGGCCACCGTATCCCGGCGTGGTTTGATGACGCCGGCAAAATCTACGTGGGCCGCGATGAAGCCGAGGTGCGCGCCAAGCACGGCCTGGGCGATGTGCCACTACGGCAGGATTCCGACGTGCTGGAAACCTGGTTCTCCTCGGCCATGTTCCCGTTTTCCACGCAGGGTTGGCCGGAGGAGGCCGCGATGGCCGAGCGCGGCTTTGCGCACACCATCCCGTCCAGCGTACTGGTGACGGGCTTTGACATCATCTTCTTCTGGGTGGCGCGGATGGTGATGATGACCGACCACTTCACCGGCATGGTGCCGTTCCACGACGTGTACATGACTGGTCTGGTGCGCGACAAGAACGGCCAGAAAATGTCGAAGTCGAAGGGCAACGTGCTCGATCCGTTGGACATCATCGACGGCATCAGCATCGATGATCTGGTTGCCAAACGCACCTACGGCCTGATGCAGCCGAAAATGGCGGAAAAGATCGAAAAAGAGACCCGCAAGGATTACCCGAACGGCATCAATGCCCACGGCGCCGACGCGCTGCGCTTCACCATGGCCGCACTGGCCGGCCCCGGCCGCGATATCAAGTTCGATCTGGCGCGCGCCGAGGGCTACAAGAATTTCTGCAACAAGTTGTGGAACGCGACCCGCTTCGCACTGATGAACGTCGGCGACGCCCGCTTCGAAGGCGCGCCGCAAGCGAAGACCGACGCCGAACAATGGATCCTCGCCCAGCTCGAGCGCACCAGCGCGGAAGCGGCCGAGCACTTCGCCAATTACCGCTTCGACCTGCTGGCGCAATGCCTGTACGAGTTCACCTGGAACCAGGTGTGCGACTGGTTCGTGGAATTGGCCAAACCGGCGCTGGGCGGTGACGATGCCGCCGCTGCCACTAGCACCCGCCACACCCTGCTGTACGTGCTGGACGCGCTGCTGCGTTTGCTGCATCCACTCATCCCGTTCATCACCGAAGAACTCTGGCAAGCGGTGGCACCCAAGCTGGGCAAGACCGGCAGCCTGATGTTGCAGCCTTACCCGCAGGCCAGCGCCATTGACACCACCGCATTTGCGCAGGCCGATATCGATATCGAATGGCTCAAAGCCATGATCAGTGCAGTACGCCGCATCCGCAGCGAGTTGGGCGTTTCACCCTCCAAACACATCTCGCTGCTGCTGCGCGGCGGCAATGCCGACGATGCCGCACGCATCGCCCGCTTCGACGCGCAGCTGCGCTTCCTGTGCAAGCTCGACCGCATCGAGACCTTGGCGGGCGAGCCGCCGGCCGCCGCGCCGGCAGTGGTGGGCGAGCTGCAGCTGTTCGTGCCGCTGGAAGGCCTGGTCGACCTCGACGCCGAGCGCGTGCGCCTGGACAAGGAAATCGCCAGGATCAGTGCCGAGAAAGAAAAAAGCGAAACCAAGCTGGCCAGGTTTGGCGCTGGCGTCCCCGCGGCAGTGGTGGAGCAGGAGCAAGCGCGTCTGACTGACTGGAGCGCCAAGCTCGCCGCCCTGACCACACAACGCAGCCGTTTGGCGTAAGCTGATCCACGGCCTGCGTTCTACGCGGGCTCGCCGTACCTGCCGCAAACTCCACAGGGGGAGTTTTCGCAAATGATTGATGTAGGCCTCGTTCCACAAGTGCCGCTGCCTGCTGTCGACCCCTATCGACTCCTGCTCGATGAGGTGGGTGCGTTTGTCTACACCACGGATAGCGAGGGTCGGTTTACCTACGCCAACCAGTTGGTGCTGGATCTGCTTGGCCCCAACCTGCGGCTGGAAGATGTATACGGCAAGTCGTTCACCGATTTTGTGGATATTGGCGGGGACGACAAACTGCGTGAAACCGATCGGCGCGTCCTGCGTGATGGCGAAACCATCGCCCGCGAGGAGGACAACCATATCCACGCCACCGGCGAAACCCGCACCTACTGGTCGGTCAAGAAACCGTTGCGTGACAACGACGGCAACATCGTTGGGCTGATCGGCATCTCCCATGACATCACCGAAAAAAAGCGACTGGAAGACAAGCTCCGCCAACAAAAGGAATTGCTGGATGTCGTGCTCGACAATGTGGATGCACTGGTGTACATGAAAGGGGCCAACCGCCGCTTCCTGTATGCCAACCGGCACCTGGCCGAAGTGTTCGGACAGCCGATCGAACACATCATTGGCAGGCTGGATAGCGAGTTGATGCCCAAGGATGTGGCCGATGCGTTCTGGGAAAAAGATCAACACATCCTGGCGACCGGCCAGCGCTACACCGGCGAAGAGTCATTGGTTGATAACCAGGGCCGCCAGCGTCACTACTGGAGCGTGGTGGTGCCGTGGGCCGGCGCTGGCGGGATGCCGGCCTTGATCGGGCTGGTGACCGACATCACCGAGCTGCATCAATTGCAGGAGGAACTGCAGCGGCAAATCCGCACCGATAGCCTGACCGGCATCGCCAATCGGCGCAGCTTCTTCGAGCATGCGGAAAGCGAATTCGCCCGCAGCCGCCGGCACCGCTTGCCGCTGAGCCTGATCGCCATCGACATCGATCATTTCAAGCGCATCAACGACCGCTACGGACATCCGATGGGCGATCGGGTCTTGCGCGATTTTGCCGGATGCGCTGCGCACGCCCTGCGCGAAGAAGATGTCTGCGCCAGAACCGGTGGTGAGGAGTTTTGCATTTTGTTGCCAGAGACCGATCTGAAGCACGCGGTAGCGATTGCCGAACGTATTCGCTTGGCCACTGCGGCCTGCCGCCCATGCCCGGAACACCCGGAGTTGGCCATCACCGCCAGTTTCGGGATTGCCGCACTGGAAGAGCGCACGCCCAGTTTCGACATCCTGTTCTCGCGTGCCGACCACGCCCTGTACACCGCCAAGCAACAAGGCCGCAACCGCTGCTGTCATCAGCATATGGATGGCTCGCCGGCCCCCGTGCGCATGGCCAACCCATAGATTTTCGGTTGCCATCGGTGTTCAGTTCAGGTGTTCAGTTCAGCAGTTCCATCGCCATCACGATGGCATCTTCGCGGCCATTGTTGGCGGCGGGGTAATAGCGGGGCCGCCGGCCAATTTCGTTGAAACCACTGCGCTCGTACAAGGCGATGGCACGGGTGTTGGACGGTCGTACTTCCAGGAATACCCGCTGCACAGCGTGGCCCCGCGCAATTTTCAACAATGCCTGCAACATCCGTTGGCCCAGCCCGCGCCCTTCACTTCCCGGCGTGGTGCATAGATTCAGCACATGCGCTTCGTCTGCGGCGATGCTGAGCACGCCATAGCCGAGAATTGCGCCATCGGCCCGTTCTTGCAGCCACAGTGCATAGTTCGAATGCAGACAGTCGCGAAAAATGCCGCGCGACCACGGAAACGGATATGCGCGCAGTTCGATGTCCATCACCGCATCCAAATCCGACTCCCGCATTGGCCGCAGGCAGATCGAGGTGACGTCATCGCAGGCGCGCACTTGACTCATCGTGCTGCGCACCGCAGCGTGCGCAAGCGTGGCCACAGTGCACGCTTGGCAGCCGCATTATCACGCAGCGTCGGCAGGACCGTGTGCAAATCAAGTTGTGCCAACAGCGCCTGTGGCTGCAGACCGGCGGCCTTCGCGATGCGTGCCAGCATATCGGTATCCCCTGCCATTGGCTGCGCAATCTCGACGGATGCCGCTGCCGATGTGCGCGGCAAGGCATACACATCCAGCCCCAACTCCCGCAGCACAACACGCTGGTAGGCATCCCAGCTCAAACGTGGGTGTCCTGGACTGGCGTGTGCCGACGCCGAAACCACAACAACGGCCCTGACAACGCATAGGCGGTGGTCGCCGTCAGCAGGGTCACCGCAGGCGCGATCCACAGTGCAATCAACACGGCCACCGCAATCACCAAGGTGAAAAACGGCACCCGATCTGCCTTCGGCCCATGCCCACTACCCTTGAAGCTGTTGTAACGAATCCGGCTGACCATCAACAACCCGGCAACCACAGTGAGCGCCAAGGCAGCGTAGCGCAGTTCTTCACCGGACCAACCAAACTCCTGGCAGACCCACACGAAACTGGCCATCAGACCTGCCGCTGCCGGGCTGGCCAAGCCAATGAACCAGCGCTTGTCCACTGTCCCGACCTGACTATTGAACCGCGCCAGGCGCAAAGCGGCACAAGCTGCGTATAAAAACGCACCTAACCACCCGATCTTGCCCAAGGTCAGGCTGTCTTGCTTCAGCTCCAGCAGCGCCCAGTGATACATCACCATCGCCGGGGCCATGCCGAAACTGATGAGGTCGGCCAGCGAGTCGTACTGCACGCCAAACTCGCTTTGCGTATTGGTCAGCCGCGCCACCCGACCATCCAACCCATCCAAGATCGCCGCCACGAAAATGGCGATGCATGCGGCCTCAAATCGGCCTTGCGAAGCCGCAATAATGGCGAAAAAACCGCCAAACAGCCCCCCGGTGGTGAACAGGTTGGGCAGCAAATAGATGCTGCGCGAGCGCGGGCGGGGGGGCGGAAGTTGTTCGTTCTGATCCATATGCGCAGTGTACGGGGTTGCAGCAAAGCCGTCGCAGTGCTGCAATCAACACTCTATCCCCCCGGAGCCGCCCATGCGCATCGTCAGTTCCCTTACCTGCACCCTGCTGCTGACCCTGCTCGCAGTCCCGGTGCTGGCTCAGCAGCAGCAACGCGTCTACCAATGGAAAGACAGCAGCGGGGTGACTCACTACACCGATACCGCACCCAAGGAAAGCCATAAAACCCGCGATATCGACGTGCGCACCGGCACCACTGCCGGGGCCACCGTAGCCAAAAGTGAAGAGAGCGAGCAATGCACCAATGCCCGCAACAACTTGGCTCGCCTGCAAAGCAGTAACGCCGTTGGCATTGACACCAATGGTGATGGCAAGCCCGACCGCAACCTGACCGATGCCGAGCGCAAATCGCAAGTGACGCTGAACGAAGCCGGTGTCAAAGCCTTCTGCACACCGGCCAAATGATGAAGCAGGTCGGCATGCTGTTGTTCGCCATTGCCGCCGCTGTGGCGGCATGGTGGTGGTTTACCGAGGAAATGCCGCGCCGCCAGCACGCGCGGCAGGTCGCCGCTGAAATGGCGGCCGTGCAGGCGCAGCGCGCCAATGCACTGTACCGCTGGCGCGATGACGCCGGCACTCTGCAAGTGACCCAAGACCCACCCAAAGGCCGCAAATTCGAACGTATCAGCCGTACCCCGAAAGAGGGCATGCAAGTGCATGGTGATCGCCCGTAATCCTGAAGCATCGCTGCAGGGGTGGCCGCCGGGCGTGGCAGAATGTGGGCTTTCCCCACGCCCAAACGCCATGCGCCTTTCGCAATTTCACCTTCGCACTGAAAAAGAAACCCCCGCCGATGCCGAAATCATCAGCCACAAGCTGATGCTCAAGGCCGGCATGGTTCGCAAATTGGCCGCAGGGTTATACACCTGGTCACCGCTGGGGCTGCGCGTGCTGCGCAAAATCGAAGCCGTGGTGCGCGAAGAAATGAACCGCGCCGGTGCGATCGAGATGGCAATGCCATCGATTCAGCCCAAGGAACTGTGGGAAGAAACCGGGCGTTGGGCCAAGTTCGGCCCGCAATTACTGAAAATCCGTGACCGCAAAGATCAGGACTACTGCTTTACTCCTACCGCCGAGGAAGCTGTCACCGATTTCTTCCGTCAGGAAGTGGCCAGCTACAAGCAGCTGCCGCTCAATTTCTATCAAATCACCAGCAAATTCCGTGATGAGATCCGCCCGCGCTTCGGGGTGATGCGGGCGCGTGAATTCATCATGAAGGACGCTTATTCCTTCCATGTCGATGAAGATTCGCTGCATGCCGAATATCGCAACATGTATCAGACCTACAGCCGCATCTTCACCCGCCTCGGACTGAAGTTCCGCGCCGTCGCTGCCGATACCGGTGCGATTGGCGGCAGCGCTTCGCATGAGTTCCATGTATTGGCCGATTCCGGCGAAGACGCGCTGGCCTATTGCGATACGTCCGATTTTGCTGCCAACGTGGAATTGGCCGAAGCGGTATCGCCCGGTTCACGCGCCGCCGCCAGTGAAGCCCTGCGTGAAGTGATCACACCCACCCAGAAAACCTGCGAGGCGGTGGCCGAACTGCTGGGCATTGGGTTGCAGCGCACCGCCAAATCGGTGGCCATCATGGGTGTGGATGCCGAGCATGCACCTCAATTTGTATTGGCGCTGGTGCGTGGCGACCATGTGGTCAATGAAATCAAATTATCAAAACTGCCGGGCTTGGCCGACTATCGTTTGGCTACTGAAGTGGAAATTGCCGAATACTTGGGCAGTGAACCCGGCTTCCTCGGCCCGCTCAATGCTGCCAAGCCCATCCGCATCATTGCCGACCGCAGCGTGGCGGCAATGAGCGATTTTGTGGTGGGCGCCAACAAGCCCGGCTTTCATATTGCCGGCGTGAACTGGGGGCGCGATCTGCCCGAACCAGAAATCGCCGATATCCGCAATGTATTGGAAGGCGACCTGGCACCGGATGGCCAAGGCCATTTGAAGATTGCACGCGGCATTGAAGTAGGCCACGTGTTTGCACTCGGCCGCAAATATTCTGAAGCCATGAAAACCAGCGTGCTGGATGCCGCCGGCAAAGCGGTAGCGCCGGCGATGGGTTGTTATGGCATTGGGGTATCGCGCATTGCCGCCGCGGCGATTGAACAAAACCATGACGACAACGGCATTTGCTGGCCGCCCGCAATGGCTCCGTGGCAAGTGGCGGTGTGCGTGATCAACCCCAAAAACGACCCTGCCGTGGTCACCGCCGCCGAAGCCTTGTATCTGGAATTGAATGCGGCTGGCCATGACTGCGTGCTGGATGACCGCGGCCTGCGCCCGGGCTCCATGTTTGCCGATATCGAATTGATCGGCATTCCACACCGGGTAGTGGTGTCGGCGCGTGGCCTGGAAGCCGGCACTTTCGAATATCGGGCACGGCGTGCAGCTGAATCGGAAAATCTGGATCATGGCGCACTGTTGCGACGGCTTTCGGATTGAATTCCCCTAACCATTCGCAGCTACCCCCATTGCCTTGCAAAAAGTGCGGGGCTATTATCCGGTAGTCCACGGATTGGATAATCATGATTTCAATCAATCCCCATTCTCAAGAAGAACAATACCCATGAGCATGAATATCGATAGCTTGAGCCCGCAAGAGCTGGCCGCCCTGATCGCTCGCGCCAACAAACGCAAGAAGGTGCTGGCCAAGCGCAAGCCAGCCGCACAAGCCAAGGCCGCCGTGGCCAAGGCGCTGAAAGCCACCGGCTGGACTTTCGACGAACTGTTTGGCAAACCCAATGCGGCAACTCCGGCTCCAGCCGGCAAGAAAACCCGCAAGGCGCGTGGCCCCAGCAAGAACAAGGGCGTCAAGGTTGCCCCGAAGTATTGCAACCCGGCCAATGAAAAAGAAACCTGGAGCGGTCGCGGGCGTGCTCCGCTGTGGATGTCCTCGGCCATCGCCGCAGGTCACAAGCAGGACGAGTTCCTGATCCGGAAGTAATCCAGGCGCATTGGGACAGCTTTGAAGACGCCGGCGATTGCCGGCGTCTTTATTGGGCTTGCCGTTGGCACGTTTCAAAGATTGCGGCGTGCACTGACCAGCAAGTTACCAAACAGCAAGCCAGCGAGCAGCGCCATCAAGGTATTCAGCGCAGCCATCGCCGCTTCTTGCCCGGCATTCAGGCTTTGCGCCTGCACCAATGAAATGACTCCACGCAGCGCCACGCTACCTGGCACCAGCATGATGATTCCCGGCAGGCGAATCAACGCCCCAGGCCGGTTAGCCCAGCGCGCATAGGCATTCCCAGCGGCTGTGGTAGCCAAAGCTGCCAGAAACACCCCTGCCTGTGCGTCCAACCATTCTCCACCATAGCGGGAAATCAAATAGCCACTGATCGCCGCCGCCATCACCAATCCATAATCACGGCGGTGCGCTTGGAACAGTACCGCAAATGCGTATGCCGCCACTGCCACCGCACCCCACACCACCCAATCCGGCTGTGGTCGCCAAGCGCGGACGTGGGGTTCGATCCCGAGTAATTGAGCGCAGGTTAGTGCAATCGCCGTACCAATCGTCAAATTGACTACGGTCATCAGCGCCCCGGCAAACCGCGCGGTGCCGGAGACCAGATGCCGACTGGCCAGCTCATTGGTGGCCAGCGCCAAGCTCATCCCCGGTAGCAACACAATCAACGAAGCGATCATCACCGTATTGAGATTCAATTGGCCAATGAAAATACTGACCAGGATCGCAACCGTACCCGCCAACAAGCCCGCCAGCGCCTCGAATCCCTCGCGCAGACGCGGGTGCCGTTGTGCACCCAATACCAATAACCCGATCAATCCACCAATCACGGTGGCGGTGCCAATATCCAACCACGGCAGTCGCAGCAGCCCGGCCACTGCGCCAGAGGCGAGTGCAAATCCGAGCGCCTGCATGACTCGTCCGCGCAGTCCCGATGGCTGGTCCAATGCACGCAGTGCAGCACGACCAACCGGCACATCCATGCGCCCATTGATCACGTCTTCGGCGATACGGTCGGCCTCGCATAATTTGTAAAGATTGGTCTCGCCCAGCCCCGGGCGCAGTAAACGCGTGGTATCCGATTCACCGGCCGGGCGGGTTGGGTCGCTAAACGCCAAAATAATCCCGGTAGGGTTGGACCAAGGCTCACACGCCAATCCCAGTCGCTTGGCCACCAGCTCAATGGCTGCCTCCAGGCGCTGCGAGGTGGTGCCATAGGCATGCAGGTGGTAGGCCAAATCCACCACAAACGCGATGCGTTCGGTATAGGTGGTGGCACCATTGGCGAAATTGACGGGAGCTATGGCTGACATCCGATCAGGATCGCATGCAGACACTCAATTCACACCTGCCCGTCTGCATTTTGTAAGCTTGGCCCGGATATGAGCCAAGTCCCCCGACATTCCCCTCCCGTTGCCAGGCTTGCAGATGATGATGCCGGCACCTTGCGGCTGGGTGGCCGTTGGACCTTGCGCTTTGCCAGTCAGGTCACCGAGGCCCTGGCATGCGTGCCTGACAATTTGCACACGATTGATGCGCGCGGCTGCGAGCGGCTGGACACATTGGGCGTGTTGCAACTGTTGCGCTTTGCTGAACATCGCAAGATGACGTTTGACACCCTGCAGTTTCGCGAAGACCAGCAGGCGCTGGTAGCGGCCATCGAAGATGTGCACGACGATCGCCCGCAACGCAAGAAAGAATATGGGGTGCAGGCGATGTTGGGCCGTGTCGGCCTGGGTTTGGTCAACAACACCCGTGAAATCGTTGCCCTGGTCAGCTTCATGGGCGAGGTGCAGGTCAAGCTTTTGCGTCTGATCAAGCAACCGTGGCGATTGCGGCTTACCTCCACCGTGCACCACATGGAACAGGTCGGCTTGGATGCCGTTCCGTTGGTAGCACTGCTGTCGTTCATGGTCGGTGCGGTGATTGCGTTCCTAGGTGCGATGGTACTGCAGGATTTTGGTGCCACCATCTACATCGTCGAGCTGGTCAATGCGGCGTTCCTGCGCGAGTTTGGTGTCCTGCTCACCGCCATTTTGCTGGCGGGGCGCACTGCAAGTGCGTTTACCGCGCAGATCGGCATGATGGTCAACCGCGAGGAAGTGGACGCGATTCGGGTGCTGGGCCTGGATCCGGTGGATCTGTTGGTCATTCCGCGCTTGCTGGCCTTGTTGGCGATGCTGCCGCTGTTGACATTTATCGCAATGGTTGCCGGCATCCTGGGCGGCATGGCGGTGGGTGCGTTCAACCTCGATATCCCTGCCACTGCGTACATCGCCCGCATGCACGAAACCCTGCACTTGCGGCATTTCGTGGTCGGCATGGTGAAAGCACCATTTTTCGCCATGATCATCGCTTTGATTGGCTGCCTGGAAGGCCTGCAAGTTGAAGGCACGGCACAGTCACTGGGGGAGCGCACTACTTCCAGCGTGGTGCAGGCGATTTCGATGGTGATCATCATCGATGCCTTCGCCGCGTTGTGGTTCATGCAGATGGATTACTGACGATGCCGCAATCGAACACCATTGACGGCGTGGTCTTGGGTGAGGCCCCACTGATTCGCGTGCGCGGGCTGGTCAATCGCTTTGGCGAACAGCTCGTGCACGATGGTGTGGATCTGGATGTACAGCGCGGCGAAATTCTTGGCGTGGTGGGCGGCTCGGGTTCAGGCAAATCGGTCCTGATGCGCTCGATTCTGGGTCTGCGCAAACCCAATGCTGCGCGCATCCAATTACTGGGTGTGGATGCCACCTCGGAAGACCCTGCGGTGCGTCATCACATCGAGCGCAATACGGGGGTACTGTTTCAGGATGGCGCGCTGTTTTCCTCACTGACCGTAGGTGAAAACGTGCAAGTGCCGCTGAAGGAGTACTACCCTGATCTGCCGCGCTCGCTGCGTTATGAATTGGCGCTGCTGAAAATCAAGCTGGCCGGGCTTCCCGCCAATGCCATCGACAAACTGCCGTCACAACTGTCTGGCGGTATGCGCAAGCGCGCCGGCCTGTCGCGCGCGCTGGCCTTGGACCCACCGCTGTTGTTCCTGGATGAACCTACCGCCGGGCTCGACCCCATTGGGGCTGCCGCATTCGACCAGTTGATCCTGACCCTGCGCAATGCGCTGGGCCTTACCGTGTTCTTGATCACCCACGACCTCGACACCCTGTACACGATCTGCGACCGTGTGGCGGTATTGGCTGACCGCAAGGTCATTGCCACTGCCCCGGTGGCCGCGCTGGAACAGCTCGACCATCCGTGGGTGCAAGACTATTTCAATGGGCCACGCGGGCGTGCTGCGCGGGTGGTAACAGAAGGAAACCCCTGATGGAAACCCGTGCCAATTACGTGCTGATCGGTGCCTTCAGCTTGGCCACCTTGGTGCTGGCGCTGCTATTTGCCTTGTGGGCCAGCAATTTCTCATCGTCGCGCAATTTTCGGCAATACCAAGTGGTGTTTAGCGAGCCGGTCACTGGCCTGACTGAAGGTGGCAGTGTGCAATACAACGGACTGGCGGTGGGTACCGTGGAAAACCTGGCGCTCAATGATACCGACGCTCGCCAAGTCATCGCCATTCTCAAACTGAAATCCAATACCCCGGTCAAGGTGGACACGCGAGCCAAGCTCTCGCAACAAGGCATCACCGGTGTACCGTTCATCCTGCTCAGCGGCGGCAGCCCCAACGCAGCCAGACTGGAGGCTGCGCCGGGACAAGACCTGCCCATCATTCGCACCGAACCATCGGCCCTGCAAAATATTTCCGATACCGCCAATCGTTTGGTGGCACGCCTCGATCAGTTGCTCAGCGATGACAACATCCGGCGCATCACGGCGACGCTGGATAACCTGGAAAAAACCACCAATACCCTGGCCAACCAACGTGAGGACATTGGCAAATTGATCGTCAATGCGCGCGATGCCGCCGCCAGCATGAAGACCACCTTGGATACTGCCAACGGCACCCTGCAAGGGCTCGATCAAAATCTGGTGCAACGCCTGCCGGCTTTGCTGGATAAGTTGGATGCGGCCGCCACCAAGCTGGAATCTACCGCCGGCAATGCCGATGCATTGCTTGCTGAAAATCGTCCGGCGATCAAAAACTTCACTCGCAACGGGTTACCGCAAGTGGAACCCACCCTGGTCGAATTGCGCGGCTTGATCCGCGACTTGCGTGCCCTCAGTGGCCGCCTGCAAGGCAACCCCGCACGCTACATTCTGGGCCGCGAGACGCCCAAGGAGTTTGATCCCAAATGAGCCGCCTGCCCCGCCTTGTCGCCGTCCTGCTGGCGATCAGTCTGCTCCCCGCTTGCAGCAGCCTGATCGGCGGCCCCAAGGAGACCCCCAAGCTCTATGCGCCGGTGCTGCATCCACAGGCCAATGCGGCATGGCCGCAAGTGGTGTGGTCATTGGCCACCTCGCGCAGTGCCAGCATGCCAATTCTGGAAGGCCCCGGCATCCTGGTCAGCCCCACGCCGGGTGAATTGCAGGTGTATCGAGGCGCACTGTGGGCGCGTAGCCCAAGTGAGTTGGTGGAAGACAGCGTGCTGCACACCTTGGAGGCTTCCGGCAAGATTGCCGCGGTGGCGCGCCAAAACAGCGGGATGGATGCCGACTACCGCTTGCTGCTGGAAGTCCGCGAGTTTCGCGCCGACTACACCGGCAATGCAGTGCCGGCAGCCCGTCTCGATATCAATGCCAAACTCCTGTATGCCAACGACCTGTCGATTGTCGGCAGCCGCAATTTTCAACTGACGCAACCTGCCAGCGATACCGAGGTTGCCAGCGTGGTCAGCGCGTTCGGGCAAGCATTGGATCGCTTGGCAGGGCAAATTGCCGGCTGGGCTTTGACCACTGGGCAGGCGCACGAGCAGGCGGCGCATCGCCCCGCAACGCGGCGCTGATGCGTGCAAATTGCGGTTCTGGATTGCCGGCTCGAATCAAAGCCCGGACAATTGCAGTGAGTCCAAGGAGATCCGCATGAACCAGCCTGCTACCGCGTCCATCGAACGCGACGTGATGGAATACGACGTCGTCACAGTTGGTGGCGGCCCTGCCGGGCTGTCGTTTGCCATTCGACTCAAGCAACTCAATCCCGAAATCACCGTGTGCGTGATCGAAAAGGCCAGCAACATCGGCGCGCACATCCTGTCCGGTGCAGTGATCGAAACCGGCCCGCTGGATGCGCTGCTGCCCAATTGGCGCAGCAATCCACCGCCGATTTGCATCGATGCCAAGCATGATGAGTTCTGGTTGCTCACCAAAACCGGCGGCCACAAATTGCCAACGCCGCCAGGTATGGCCAATCACGGCAATGTCATCATCAGCTTGGGTGCCATGTGTGCATGGCTGGCACCGCAGGCAGAAGCATTGGGCGTGGAAATCTACCCCGGCTTTGCGGCAGCCGAAACCCTGCATGACGCATCCGGCAAGGTCATCGGCGTGCGCATCGGCGATATGGGTGTGGCCAAGGACGGCGCGCACAAACCCGGCTTCACCGCCGGCATTGATATCCACGCCAAAGTCACCGTGCTGGCCGAAGGCGCACGTGGCCACTTGACCAAGCGTCTGATCAAACGCTTCCAACTGGATGCCGATTGCGACCCGCAAGGCTATTCGATTGGCATCAAAGAGCTATGGCAGGTCGCGGAAGAACGCGTGACACCCGGCAAAATCGTGCACAGTTTTGGCTGGCCGGCCGATAGCCACACCTATGGCGGCAGTTTCCTGTATCACCTCGACCAAGGCCGAATTGCGCTGGGCTATGTCAGCGGGCTGGATTACACCGACCCCAACTACAAGCCATGGGAAGCATTCCAGCAATGGAAAAATCACCCGATGGTCAAACCTTTGCTGGACGGCGGCAACATCCTGTCGGCCGGCGCGCGTGCGATTGTCACCGGCGGTTATCAATCCTTGCCCAGGTGCGACATGCCCGGCGCATTGCTCATTGGCGATACCGCAGGGTTGCTCAACGTGCCCAAGGTCAAAGGCACTCACCAGGCCATTCGCAGCGGCATGTTGGCCGCCGAACATTTGGTGAGCAGCGCATTACAAGCAGACGGCTTTGACGCCAAGTTGCGTGCCTCCGACGCCATGGCGGAATTGAAAACTGTCCGCAATATCAAACCCGCGTTCAAGAAAGGGTTGTGGTTTGGCATGCTCAACGCCGCTTGGGAAACCGTCACCAATGGTTATTCACCGTGGACCTTGAAGAACAAAGCGGACTGGTCATCACTGCACAAGCTCGGCCAGTTCGAAGCTCCAAAGCGCGACTATGTGGAGCGCACGCTGATTCCGCGTGATCGCCTGCAAAGCGTCTATTACGCCGCCACCTCGCACGACGAAGACCAGCCGGTGCACCTGCATGTGCTCAACACCGACGTCTGCGTCAGCCAATGCGCCAAAGAATATGCCAACCCATGCACCCGCTTCTGCCCTGCAGGTGTCTATGAAATGGTGGAAGATGCCGCCGGCAAACGCCTCCAGGTCAACGCCGCCAATTGCGTGCATTGCAAAACCTGCGACATCAAAGACCCCTACGAAAACATCAACTGGGTCACCCCGGAAGGCGGCAGCGGGCCGAATTATCAGAATCTTTGAGCCCCTGCATGACGTCACATCAGGCGCAAAACAGCCGATACCGTGAGCTTTTCTGAGTTGCCTATGCGCCAGTGGACACTCCATTTCCGCACCGGAACCGAGAGCTGACCCTCCAAGCTGCCGTCATGCAGGCAAGGGGAACCCCATTGATCCTGCCCCCATTCCACGAACGCCCGTCCAAACAGCCTGGCTTGGGGCAAGCTCAGCTCTGCGGTTTGCTGGATGGCACTAAATACCCACTGCCCCGCAACGCTGCGCTCCAGCTATAGTCACGTCATGCACAAGTTCACCTCGGCCATGGTGGCCATATTGGCAATGGCGCTGTGCGGTGTGACGGCTGCGGCACAAACCGCCAACCCGCGTCCCAGCCCGCTACTGCAGCGCTCACCCATCAGGATTGCCGCACCCGACCCGGCATTGAAAGCGGCGTTTGATGCCGCATCGCGTGGCGGTTTGAATGACCTGGCGTTGGCCGGTTTCAGCAGCCAGCCATTGGCGGCGTGGCTGGAGTACGCCTCGTTGCGCAAACAACTGGACAGCTTGCCGCTGGTGCGCGGCAATGCGTTCCTGGCGGCGCATAAAGGCGAGGCCGTGGGTGATGCCTTTCGCAACGAATGGCTGAACGCGATTGCCAAGCGCAATGAGTGGCCAACCTTTTTGAATTTGTGGGATGCCAGCATCGACGATGCCGGCCTGCGTTGCCAGCGCCTCACCGCCTTGGCTGCCAGCAACCGCATCGACAAGACGTGGACGAATGATGCGCAAGCACTGTGGCGCAGCAGCGGCAAATCCCTGCCCGGCAGTTGCGATGCCCCGTTTGCGCTGCTCGCAGCGCGTGGCGAATTGAGTGATGCGCTGCGCTGGCAGCGTTTTGATTTGGCGGTCAGCGACGCACAACCCGCCGTGATGCGCAGCATTGCACGCGGCCTGCCTGCCGCTGATGCCGCGCAGGCCAATGCGTATGCGGCGTTTTTCGATAAACCCGATGCCGCGCTGGACACTTGGCCAAAAACACCGCGCAGCCGCTTGGTGGCCTCCATGGCGTTGGCACGCCTTGCCAAAAGTGCGCCGGATCGCGCCGAAGCGTTGCTGCCATCGGCCGCAAAAACATTGGCGTTTGGCGAGCCGGATAATGGCCGCGTGCTGGCGCAGATCGCGCTATGGACAGTGGCCTCGTATCTGCCGGAGTCCGCACGTCGGTTGGCCGCGGTGCCCGAATCGGCCTTCGATGACAACCTGCGCGAATGGCGCGTGCGTGAGGCACTGACCCGCAGCGATTGGCCTGCCGCCCTGGCCGCCATCCGCAAGATGCCCGATGCCCAGCGCAACGATTCACGCTGGCTGTATTTTGCCGCCCGCACCAGCGAACTCGGTGGTGATAGCGCAAGCGCAAAGGCGTTGTATGTGCAGGCGGCACGCAAGACCGATTTTTACGGCTTTCTGGCCGCCGACCGTTTGAACCAGCCCTATGCCCTTTGCCCGTGGCAGCTGGATGCCAGCGCCGCCGCCAAAGCCATCGTGGCACGCAGTCCGGCCATGGTGCGCGCCTTGCAGTTGTACATGCTGGACCGTAAAGGCTGGGCAGTGCGCGAATGGAACGACGCGCTGTCCGGCTTTACCGATGAGCAGCGCCGGTTGGCAGTGGAAGTGGCGCAGGACAATGGCTGGTTCGACCGTGGCGTGTTCGCGCTGGTCAATGTGGGCGGTAAACGCTATCCGGACGAACAACGCCTGTATCAGCTGCGTTTTCCGCTGCATCACGAGGCCAGCATTCGCCGCGAAGCCACGCGCAACCATCTGGACCCGGCGTGGGTGGCCGCTGAAATCCGCGCCGAATCGGTATTCGACCCCAATGCACGCTCGGCCGCCGATGCGCGTGGCTTGATGCAAGTCCTGCCTGGCACCGGTGCCAGCGTAGCCGCCAAGCTTGGGCTGGCCTGGGGCGGCGGTGACAGTCTGTTTGATGCCGACACCAATATCACCTTGGGCAGCGCCTATCTGCGGCAATTGATGGACCGCTATGGCGGCAAGCCCTATCAAGTCATCGCCGGCTACAACGCCGGCCCGGCACCGCTGAACCGCTGGGTGAGTCAACGTCCGGATATCGATCCCGACCTCTGGATCGAAACCATCGGCTACAAGGAAACCCGCGAATACGTCGCCCGCGTGCTCAGCTTCAGCACCGTCTACGACTGGCGTCTCAACGGCGATGCCCTGCGCCTGTCCGACCGCCTTTTGGGCATCACCACCGGCCCGCGCAAGGGCTTTGAATGCCCAGTCCCTGACGCGGTAAAAACCGCAGCGCCGCCTACAGTAGCGCCACCTGCCAACAAACCGCAAAAACGCCGATAAACCCGCATGCCCACGCCACTTCCAGCCACCACCCAAACCTATCTCGTCGGCGGCGCCGTGCGCGATGCCTTGTTGGGGCTGACGCCTGGCGACCGCGACTATGTGGTGGTGGGCGCAACCGCGCAGCAGATGTTGGATGCCGGCTTCAAGCAGGTGGGCCGGGATTTCCCCGTGTTTTTGCACCCCGACACCGGCGAGGAACACGCGCTGGCGCGCACCGAGCGCAAATCCGGGCGCGGCTATACCGGGTTTGTGGTGCATGCCGACCCATCGGTGTGTTTGGATGACGATTTACGTCGCCGTGATTTCACCATCAACGCAATTGCGCGTGCCGATGATGGCCATTTGGTGGATCCATTTGGCGGTGTGGCCGACGTGCAGGCGCGGGTGTTGCGCCATGTCAGCGAAGCGTTCACCGAAGACCCATTGCGGATCCTGCGTGCGGCACGGTTGCTGGCACGGTTTGCGTCGCTGGGCTTCACCATCGCCCCCGAAACCTTGGCGCTGATGCAGCAAATGGCCGCGAGCGGCGAATTAGACGCACTGGTGCCGGAGCGCGTATGGCAAGAATTGGGCAAAGCCCTGCGCAGCACCAAGCCTTCGGCATTTTTGCACACGCTGCGGCAAGTCAATGCCCTGCATGCGGTGCTGCCTGAAGTGGACGCCCTCTACGGCGTACCGCAGCGCGTGGACTATCACCCGGAAGTGGATACCGGCACGCATCTGGAACTGGTTTGCGACATGGCTGCGCAGCTGGCTCCGGGCGAGGATGCCATTGGCTACGCCGCGCTCTGCCATGACTTGGGCAAAGCCCTGACACCGGCCGCAGAATGGCCACGCCATTTGCTGCACGAGCATCGCGGCGTCGCGCCCGCACAGGCCTTGAGTGAGCGCTTGAAAGTGCCCGCCGAATATCGCGAGCTGGCGATGCTGTGCTGCCGCGAGCACCTCAATGTGCATCGCATCGACGAACTCAAACCCAGCACCGTGCACGACTTGATCGCCCGTTGCGATGGCTTTCGCAAACCGGCTCGCATCGACCAGCTGGCCACGGTGTGCGAAGCCGATGCGCGTGGGCGGTTGGGTCATGCTGAAACCGCGTACCCGCAGGCCAACACCTTGCGTCGGTTGCATGCGGCGGCGCTGGCGGTACGCAGTGATGCCATCGCAGCACAAGGCATCCGCGGCCCCGCATTTGGCGAGGCGTTGCGCAAGGCGCGTAGCGCCGCGATTGCGGCGGCTAAATCGTGATCCGCCAACCTTGCTTTTCCATCGCCCACATCAACAGCCACCAAAACGCGACGAACACCACCGCCACGGTCAATGACGCGAGTTTGCCTGCATCCAGCAACGCCGCAGCCTGCGCATAGGCCGCTGCAAATACGCCCAGCTTTTCGAAGACACAGGCCATCAACCACGAACCGGCATACGCGGTGATGGCATTGATGCCCATACTGCGCCCCAAGGGGTACGCGCCGCGCAGATCAAACAACCAATGAAACAGTGCCAGCAGCAATAGCGACCAGCCGGCGGCGTACACCACATATGACGACGTCCAGAGATTCTTGTTGATCGGCATCAGCAGATGCCACAGCCAGCCGATGGCCAGCATCACCAGCCCCGCAAGCAACAAACGGCTGCCGCCATACTCACGCAACCAGCTACCTGCGCGCACGCCAAGCAGGGTGGTGGCAATCGCCGGCAAGGTACTCAGCAAGCCTTCCGGGTCATGCGCTTTGCCGATGGCGGCATCGAATTGATAGTTGTGCACGCCCGCCAACCAAGTGTCGATGCGGCTGGCCAGGTTGTCCCACGGCACATAGCCGCCATTGCATGCGAGCAGCACCCAATAGCCCAGCAAAATGCCGCCGATAACCGCCCATTGCATGCGTGGGTGCAGCGTCAACGCCAGCGTAGCGGCCACGCCGTAGCACAGGCCGATGCGCTGCAAGACACCCCAGACGCGGAAGTGCGCTTTGTCGTAGCCCCACATGGCCACCAGATACAGACCCATGCCCACTACCACCAACCGCAATGCGCGCAACCACAGCTTGGATAGCGATCCCCCCGGGCGCAGGCCCAGCGCAATCGAGACGCCCACCACAAACAGAAAATGGGGGAAGATCAAATCGGTGGGTGTGAAGCCATTCCATTCGGAATGCTCCAGCGGTGCAAAGACATGATCCCAACTTCCGGGATAGTTGACCAACAGCATCGCCACCACCGCCCAGCCGCGCAGCACATCCACCGAAACAAAACGCCGTGGCGCGGTGTTGGCCACTATCTGCATCGTGATGCTTTCCTTTCAGTTCCTAGATGACAAGCGTCGATCCACCCACAGCAACAGATCCCGCAGCGGCGTGAATGCGGTAGCAAGACCGATCAACACCCCGATGGTATTGGCCAGTGCGTCATAGCGATCCATGCTGCGGCCCAACCCCATGGCCCCCTGCAAAAACTCCAGCGCAATGCCCATCAACACGAGCAGCAAGCACACAAATGCCCACGACAAGCGCCGAGCAAATAACTGCACCGCAGTGGCCGACAGCAACGCATACGCAATGAAGTGCTCGCTTTTGTCGCTCATCGACAGCGACGGCAAATCCTTGCCCGGCAACAACTCACCGGCAACCACAATCGCGATGGCCAATATCCACAGCACCATCCATGCACGTGGGTAATGGAAAGGCTTGAGTGAGCGCCCAAAGTGGCGCGGCGGTGTTGTCATAAGTGGTGGCTCAAGTCACCCAGCAAGAACGCCGCATCCAGCTCCACACCGCGCTGGAAGCCAATCGCCTGGAAGCGCTCGCCCATTTCACTGGGCAAGGTCAGGTGTTTGACCTGCTGACGCAGATTGTGGCGCGCCACCTCATCGGCGGCCTGCGCTTCTGCCGCCTGCAGATGTCGCTCCAGGCCATTGCCCAGCAAGAAACTGGATTGCGAGCAATAGCCACTGAACTCGAAGCCCGCCCCCACGCAAGCTTCCGCCACCGCAGTGAAATCCACCGACGCGGTGATGTCCTGCAGGCCCGGCCATGCGAATACGTCGTTGGTCACATGCTGCTGGCGGAAGGCGCGCAAGGTGCCATCACTGCGTTCGGGCTGGTAGAACTCGCTGCGTGCATAACCGTAGTCGATCAACAGCAGCGCGCCGTTTTGCAGCCCCCCCACCACCGCCTGCATCCAGTACGGCAATTGCGCCAAGGCTTCGCTGCGATAGCCTTCTGGCAGAGGTTCTGGCAAGCGGCGTTCGATATTGCGCACCGCGCCAATCAACATTGCATCGGCGGGTTTTTCAGTACGCACAAAGCGCCCTTCGCCATCCAGCGCGACGTGTTCTTCCATGACCTCGCCCGCGCGAATCACAAAGCGCGGCACCGGCAGTGCGTCTATGACTTCATTGGCAAACAACACGCCATTCCAAATCTCTGCAATCGGCCCATCCAACCATTCCACACGCGCAAACAATTCAGCAGGAAGCTGCGCCTGCAAGCGCTCGCGCTGGCGCTGGCGCAGGTCGGCGCTGGGTTCCAACATCGCATAGCGCGCTGGCAGCACGCCGATGTCTTGCAAGGCCAGCAGGCAACTTTCGGCAAACGCACCGCTACCGCCGCCCAACTCCATGAACACCGCGCCTTTGCCTGCCTGCCGCAAGGCAGGGGCAATCGCGGTGGCCACGCCAGCCGAAAACAAAGGCGAGCGCTCCGGCGCGGTAATGAAGTCCCCGCCCTTGCCGAATTTATGTGCCCCGGCGCTGTAATAGCCCAAACCCGGCGTGTACAACGCCAGCTCCATGTACTTCCAGAATGGGATGCTGCCGCCGGCGGCGATGATCTGCTCCTGGATCACCTCGCGCAGATGCGCGCTATGTGCTTGCGCATCGGCAGAAGGCGCGCCCAGCGGACTCATGGGTCTACCCGCAGGCGACGGCCCGCGCTTTGCCCGGGGCCGGAAAACACCCGCACTTCAATCGCACGAATGCGGTGCTGGCGCAGCTCGTCGCGATCGGCCGTCAGCCGCGTCAAAAAATGTGCGGCAAATTCTTCCAACGTGACATTCTCGATCGGCAACAGCAGTACATCGGCGCGCAAAAACGGAATGCGCTGGCCATTGAACACCGCGATCACATGCTCGCCCTGCTCCTCAATCTGCAGGTATGGCGAGCGTGTGGGCAGGATCATCCATTCGTTCAATTCACGGCACAGCGCAATCACGGTGTCTTTGTAGATGCCATAATCAAAGCACATGCCATTGCCCAGCATGTGCGCTTCGATGTCCACTTCCACGCGGAAATTGTGGCCGTGCAGGCGCTCACGCTCGCTGGCAGAAAAAATGGTGAAGTGCGCGGCCGAAAATTTCATCGCCTGCTTGGCAAGGCGAATGGTCACCGTCTCGTTCATGCAAAATCCTTGTCGCTGATATCACCCAACTGCGGACGCATCACGATGTCCTCGATCACCGTGCGCGCGGACATCACCCACGCCATCCACGCCGCCTCAGCGACATCATCTGCCGGCATCAGACGCGCGTCCGGCAGTGGCACCCCCGCCCAGGAATCGGTCAAGGTGGCACCCGGCAACAGCGCCACCACGCGCACGCCATGCGGCTTCATTTCTTCACGCAGATTGCGCGAAAACCCATACAACGCGTGCTTGGCAATGCTGTAGGCACCTCCATTGGGATACGCCGCAATCGACGCGGTACTGCACACGTTCAACACCATTCCGCGGCGCCGTTCGATCATCGCCGGCAACAGTCGTTTGCTCAGCCGATACGCGCCAAACAGATTGGCTTGCAACATGTCCAGCAAGGCATCGTCGTCTTCATTGCTGATCTGCCCCGGCCGATATGCGCCGGCATTGTTGACCAGCAAATCCACCGCGCCATGCCGGGCCAACACGGCTTTCGCCAACGCATCGACCGATGCCGCATCGCGCATATCGCAGGCATGCGTTTCAATGCCGGCAACGTCCACGCGCAATGCCGCCAAGCCGGCTTCCCCGCGTGCGCAGGCAATCACCGTGCAGCCTTCGCGTGCGAAGCGCGCCACCATGGCGCGACCAATCCCGCGCGACGCGCCGGTGACCAGCACCACGCTCACGAAAAACTCCCGCGCTCGATCTGCACGCCCACCGCCGCCGCATTGGCCAGCGCATCGGGCTTGGCAAGTTTCAGGCGCACACCCTTGGCCCCGAACTCGGTCAGGATCAAATCGGCGCAGCATTCGGCCAGCGTTTCCACCAGCATGAAATCGGTCTGCGCGATGTAGCCAGCCAACCGCGCACTCACCGCTTCGTAATCCAACGCATCGGCCAGCGTGTCACTAGTGGCCGCGATGCGGTTGTCAAAGCGCATGTGGATGTCAAATAGCAGCGGCTGCGGCGTGTGGCGCTCGCGGGCATGCACCCCAATCAGGGCGTCGATGCGCAGGCCTTCGATAAAAACGATGTCGGTCATGGAAACAGGATACCGGCTGAACCCTGCCCGTGGCGGCGAGACCGTTCGGTGAATCGCGTAGCGGCATTTCAAGCCGCGCAGCGAATACCCGGCTATCTCGCGACGACTGCCACTGCCCGGCTCACACCAGCGGCAGTTCTGCCATATCCCAGCGCGGCACGGCGCGAATGGTGGCGTCCTCGTGCTGGCCGGCGACCAGCCGCAGCGCGCCGGCATACGCAATCATCGCGCCATTGTCGGTACACAACGCCGGGCGTGGGAAGCAGGCGCGGCCGCCGCGGCGTTCGCACATTTCGGTCAATTTGGCGCGCAGGCGCTTGTTCGCCCCCACCCCACCCGCCACGATCAGCGTGCCGCACCCGGCCGCATCCAGCGCGCGCGCGCACTTGATCGCCAGCGTATCGACCACCGCATCCTCAAACCCGCGCGCAATGTCCGCACGGGTTTGCGCGCTCTGGTCGCTGCCTTTCCATGCCAGCAAGACCTGCGTTTTCAAGCCGCTGAAGGAAAAATCCAAGCCGGGGCGGTCGGTCATCGGGCGCGAAAACTTGAACACTCCCGGCGTGCCGGATTCGGCCAATTTGGCCAGCTGCGGGCCGCCCGGGTACGGCAGGCCCATCATTTTTGCGGTTTTGTCGAAGGCCTCACCGGCGGCATCGTCCAGCGTTTCGCCCAGCAGCCGGTATTGACCGATGGCGTCCACCGCCACCAGCTGAGTGTGCCCGCCCGAGACCAGCAAGGCCACGAACGGCGGCTGCGGCGCGTCATCCTCGATCAGTGGCGCCAGCAAATGCCCTTCCATGTGATGCACGCCGATGGCGGGCACGTCCAGCGCCCACGCCAGC
Source organism: uncultured Thermomonas sp. (assembly GCF_937872235.1). Classification (NCBI taxonomy): domain Bacteria; kingdom Pseudomonadati; phylum Pseudomonadota; class Gammaproteobacteria; order Lysobacterales; family Lysobacteraceae; genus Thermomonas; species uncultured Thermomonas sp. The sequence goes on along the minus strand of NZ_CALMPC010000074.1, from coordinate 11,079 downwards.
GAACGCGCCACCCCGGCGCCCACCAGCAAGGCGCCCACCAGCCCGGGGCCGGCGGTGTAGGCCACACCGTCGATATCGCCCATCCCCAAGCCCGCCTCGGCCAAGGTTTGCCGGATCAGCGGCAGCAATTTGCGCACATGGTCGCGGCTGGCCAGCTCCGGCACCACCCCGCCGTATTCGGCGTGCAGGGCGATCTGGCTGTACACCGCATGCGCGCGCAGGCCCGCCGCGCCGCCAATATGGGTGTCATACACGGCAACGCCGGTTTCGTCGCAGGAAGATTCGATGCCAAGGACTTTCATCCTCCTATCTTGCGCCGGAAATGATTTGACTGCTATCATGCACGGCTCGCCCACCAGACGGGCGGTTTCCCAGAATCGAGATTTCCCCGATGCCCAGCGTCAAAGTCCGCGAAAACGAACCCTTTGAATTTGCCCTGCGCCGCTTCAAGCGCACCTGCGAAAAGGCAGGCGTGCTGGCCGAAACCCGCAAGCGCGAGTTCTACGAAAAGCCGACCCAGGAACGCAAGCGTAAAGCCGCTGCCGCCGTGAAGCGTCAGGCGCGCCGCAGCTCACGCGACGTCACCAAGCGCCAGCGCATGTACTAAGCGCGGTTGGGGTCTGCGAAAGCCGGCACGTGCAAGCGTGGCCGGCTTTTCGCGTTTCTGCAATTTGATTATTGAACTGGAGGCCACCATGAGCCTGAAACAGCAACTGACCGACGATATGAAATCCGCGATGAAGGCTGGCGAGAAAGACCGCCTGGGCGTCATCCGCCTGATCAATGCCGCGATCAAGCAAAAAGAAGTCGACGAACGCATCGACATGACCGACCCGCTGGTGCTGGCCGTGCTGGAAAAAATGGTCAAGCAGCGCAAGGACTCGATCACCCAGTTCGAAGCCGCCGCACGCGAAGATTTGGCCGCGATCGAGCGCTATGAGCTGGGCGTGATCGAAGCCTATCTGCCGGCGAAGATGGACGAGGCCGCGATTGTGGCTGAAATCGACAAGGCCATTGCCGCCACCGGCGCAGCGTCTGCCGCCGACATGGGCAAGCTGATGGGCGTACTGAAGCCGGCGCTTGCCGGGCAAGCCGACATGGGCTTGGTCAGCAAGCTGGTGAAGCAGAAACTGTCCTGATCCGCGAATCCCGCCATGACTGATACCCTCATCGCCATCCGTCCCGCCACGCCGGACGACGTGCCGCTGATTCGGCAACTGATCGTGGAATTGGCCGAATACGAACGCATGCGCGATGCCGCCGTGGCCACCGATGCGGCGTTGCGTGAACAACTGTTCGGCGCGCAGCCGGCGGCAGAAGTCTTGCTTGGCGAAGTGGATGGGCAACCGGCCGGCTTTGCGCTGTTCTTCCACAACTTCAGCACATTTCTGGGCCAGCGCGGCTTGTATCTGGAAGACCTGTTCGTGCGCCCGCAATTTCGCGGTGCCGGCCTTGGCAAACACCTGATGGCCACCTTGGCGCGGCTGGCGGTGCAGCGTGGCTGCGGGCGTTTTGAATGGAGTGTGCTGGACTGGAACACGCCGTCGATTGGCTTTTACCGCAGCATCGGCGCGGTGGGTATGGACGAATGGACCGTGCAACGACTGCAGGGTGATGCGCTGCACGCACTGGCCGCACGCGACGAGTTGTAAGCCGCATAATCCCAACGCATGGCCCGCATTCCCGACGCATTCATCGATGAACTCTTGGCGCGCTCGGATATCGTCGAGATCGTCGGTGCGCGCGTCCCGCTGAAGCGGCAAGGCAAGGAATACGCAGCGCGCTGCCCCTTCCACGACGAGCGCAGTGCCAGCTTCACCGTCTCGCAAACCAAGCAGTTTTATCACTGCTTCGGCTGTGGCGCACACGGCACCGCACTGTCGTTTTTGATGCAGTACGACCGTCTTGAATTCCTGGACGCAGTGGAAGAACTGGCGCGCCGGGTGGGCATGGAGGTGCCGCGCGATACCGCCCAGCGCAATGCCAATCCGGAAACCCGTGACCTCTACGGCGCGATGGCAGACGCTGCCGATTTTTTCCGCCAGCAACTGGCGCGCAGCGACAAAGCGCGGACCTATGTTGCCCAGCGCGGTATCGCCGCCGACATCCTTGAACGCTACGCGATTGGCTATGCACCGGATGGCTTCAATGCGCTGCGCGATGCGCTTGGCAGCTCCCCGCAGCGCATGCAATTGCTGGAACGCGGCGGGCTGTTTTCGAAGAATGACAAAGGCCACGTGTACGACAAGTTCCGCGACCGCCTGATGTTCCCGATCCACGACCGCCGCGGCCGCGTGATCGCTTTCGGCGGCCGCGTGATCGACCCCGAGGATTCGCCCAAATACCTCAACTCGCCGGAAACCGCGCTGTTCCACAAAGGCCGCGAACTGTATGGCTTGTGGCAAGCCAGGCAAGCCAACCAGAAACTCGACCGCCTGATCGTGGTGGAAGGCTATATGGACGTGGTGGCGCTGGCGCAATACGGGGTCTCGCAGGCCGTGGCCACGTTGGGCACGGCCACCACACCCGACCACGCCGAGCTGCTGTTTCGCAACGCACCGGATGTGTTTTTCTGTTTCGATGGCGACCGCGCCGGCCGCGCCGCCGCGTGGAAGGCACTGGAGTCGGTGCTGCCGCGGATGAAAGACGGCCGGCAGGCGCTGTTCCTGTTTTTGCCCGATGGCGAAGATCCGGATTCACTGGTGCGCAAAGAAGGTGTGGCAGGGTTTGATGCGCGCCTGCGGCAGGCCACCCCGCTTTCCGAATTTTTCTATGCATCGCTATCCGTCGATGTGAATCTGGGCAGCCTGGACGGCAAGGCGCGCTTGGCCGAACGCTGCAAACCGCTGCTGGCACAGATTCCCGAGGGGGCCTTCGGTGATTTGATGCAACAACGGCTGACCACGCTGACCGGCATCGGCGTGCGCAGCGGCAGCACGCCACCGCCGCCGCGCATGCAGCGCCACGCACCTGCCAACCCATCGCAAAAACCCAGCCTCATCCGCAGTGCAATCACCCATTTGCTGCATCGCCCGGGCTTCGCGCTGGCGCTGACCCCGCCCTATCGCTTCGCCGCGCTGCGGCAGCCCGGCATCGAGTTGCTCTCGGAGCTGGTGCTGCTGGTGCACGCGCGCCCGGATATCACCACCGGCCTGCTGCTGGAGCACTTCGCCGAGCGTGAGGAAGCCGTCGCGCTGCAGAAGCTGGCCGTGCTGGAACTGCCGGGCGAGGACGATGTCCTTCGCCAAGTGTTTATCGACAACATTGAACGACTGGATGCTGAAGCCCTTGGACAGCGCCGTGAGGAACTGCAGCAGCTGCAGCGCGACGGTGCGCTTGGCGACGCAGGCAAGCAGGAGCTGCGTGCGCTGCTGCAGGCGATGCTGCAACGTTGATACTCAGCGCGCCTCGCCCTGTGGCTTGGCCTCACGTTGCAACAACGCACGCTTGCGCTCCACCCCCCATCGATAGCCAGATAGCGCACCATCGCTGCGCACCACGCGATGGCAGGGGATCGCCACCGCCAGCGTATTGGCGGCGCAAGCGCGTGCCACCGCGCGGCTGGCGGATGGCATTCCAATGTGTTGCGCCAGTTGCGCATAACTCACGGTTTGGCCCGCCGGAATTTTGCGCAATGCATCCCACACCCGTTGCTGGAATGCGGTGCCGCGGATATCCAACGGCAAATCCAGACCAAGATTGGGTGCTTCGATAAACCCCACCACCTGCGCTACCAGTTGCTCGAACGCGGCATCGCCGCCCACCAGTTCGGCGTGTGGAAAGCGATCCTGCAATTCATGCAGCAGCGGCTCCGGTGCATCGCCCAATGCAATGGCGCACACCCCGCGGCCACTGCGCGCCACCAGCAGCGCACCCAAGGCACATTGCGCCAAGGCGAACTCGATGCGTGCCGCACGGCCACCATCGCGGTATTGCGTCGGCTTCATGCCCAGCATGGCATCGGCCTGCGCATAGAAGCGGCTATTGGTATTGAAGCCGGCATCCAACATGGCATCGGTGATCCGCGTCTGCGTCGCGGAAAGCACCGTGCGCAGCGCAGCCGCACGCTGTGCAGAGGCATAGGCCTTGGGCGTCACCCCGGTGATCGCCTTGAACACCCGATGAAAATGATGGGGACTGAGGCCCGCTTGCGCTGCCAGCTCCGCCAGCGAAGGCGGCGTGCTGGCAGTCTCGATTTGACGACAGGCCGCCGCCACGCAGGCGGCATGGAGTGCAGCAGGTGAGGCAGCGGGACTTTGCATAGGCTTACTTTAGCGATGCACGCCGCGGCGCACACTCCGATTCTTGCGATCAGCGCACCTTACGAAAGGTCAGGTTGATGCGTTGCTCACCCAGCACCGCGTGCCGGCCTGGCTGGATCGGCAACACGCCATGAAAGCGCATGCGGTCTGCGCCGCCCCACACCACCACATCACCATGCAGCAGCGGCACCCGCACGGTTTTATCACCGCGCGCAAACCCACCGAATAGAAACGTGGCAGGCAGCCCCAGTGATACCGACACAATCGGCGCCACGCGGTCATCTTCGTCACGGTCCTGATGCAGGGACAGACGGGTGCCCGCCACATAGCGATTGATCAGGCAGGCATCGGGCCGGTAATCCGCAAAACCGGCCGCCGCCGCTGCTGCGTTCGCCAATTGCAGGAACGCCTCGGGCAACGCGGGCCACGGCAGACCTGTTTGCGGATCATGCCCCTCGTAGCGATAGCCGCGACGATCACTGACCCAGCCAAAATGCCCGCAATTGGTCATTGCCACTTGCATTACATGCCCGCCAGGCGTCACCAGATGCCGAAACGGCGCATTGCCGGTGATGGTCTCGATACCCGCCAGCAATGCGTCCTTGAACGCCAATGCAAACCCATGCAGCACGCAAGCTTGCGCGGCCAACTCGGTGCGCGTGCCGACGGTGTCTGCGGCGAATAAATCGCTCACGAGGCCGGTGCAAACTCCAGTGCGGCGGCCGGTTGCAACAACGGCAGCAGCCAGTGATCGGCCAGCAAGAATGCAAACAACGCCATCAGGTACACGATGGAATATTTGAAGGTACGCATCGCAAAAAACTCATCCGGTGGATCCAGCAATTTCCACGCATACCACAAGAACACCGCGCCCAGCACCAGCGCGCCACCCAGATAAAACAGGCCGCTCATGCGTGCCGCCCACGGCAGCACCGTCACCACCACCAACAGCACTGTGTACAGCAGGATCTGCCAGCGTGTGTAGGTGACGCCATGCGTGACCGGCAACATCGGCACCAGCGCACGCGCATAGTCGGCGCGGCGGAAAATGGCCAAGGCCCAGAAATGCGGCGGCGTCCACACGAAGATGATCAGCACCAATAGCAGCGCGTATTCCCAGTCGTGCGCTTGCTGCATGCCGGTGACAGCCGACCAGCCCAACAGCGGCGGTGCGGCGCCGGCCAAGCCACCAATCACGATGTTCTGCGGGGTGGCACGCTTGAGAAAACCGGTATAGACGATGGCGTAGCCAATCAGCGAGGCAAACGTCAGCGCCGCGCACACCACATCGACCCACAGCAGCAGGATGCTCATGGAGGCGACGCCCAGCACGATGGCGAACACCAGCACCTGCATGGGTGTCAGCGCGCCGGTGGCCAACGGGCGCTCGGCGGTACGCGCCATCACCTTGTCGATGCGTTGATCCAGCAGATGATTGATGGCCGCCGCACTGGCCGCCGCCAGCCAAATCCCGAACGTCCCGGCCAGCAGGCGCGGCCACGGCCACACATCGCCGGGCCCGATCGCCAGCAGCATGCCGATGATCGCGGTGAACACGATCAGCGCCACCACGCGCGGTTTGGTCAACGTCCAATATTGCGATGCCAGCGAACCACGCATGCTCAAGCCTCCGGTGGACGCAGGCGCGCCAGCAAGGTCACCAGCACGAACAGCAATGCGGTTGCGCCAGCGTTGTGCAATACCGCGATGTGCAATGGCAGCGACAACATCACATTGGCAATACCAAGCCCCACCTGCGTGCACAGCAGCAGCCCCAGCAACACGCCCCAGCCGCGCAAACCGGGACTGCGCAGCAGGCGCGCCGCGACGGCCAGCAAATGACCGAACACCAACACCGCCATCAGCCGATGCGCCAACTGGATCGCCACCCGCGCAGTGTTGTCCAGCACCCCGCCTTCATAATCCACGCCAATCCCGCGCCACAGCACAAAGCCTTCGGCGAAATCATGTTGCGGCCACCACGCGCCGGCACATTTGGGAAATTCAGCACCACAGGCCAATGCTGCGTAATTGGCCGATGTCCAGCCGCCCAGTGCGATTTGCACCATCAGCAATCCCAGCCCGATCAACAGCAAGCGCCGCAGCTTGCACGCGTCGCCGCTGATCAGCGGGATGTCGGTGGCGCGCCATGCCATCCAACTGAGCAGAGCAAAGGTGGTCAGGCCGCCCAATAGATGCCCCATCACCACAATGGGCTTGAGCAGCCAGGTGACCGTCCACATTCCCAGCAACGCCTGGAAGATGATGACGGCCAGCGTCAGTGTGGCCGAGCGCGCCAGATCCACATTCGACCAGCGCACCACGCCCAGCAACAGCAACGCTTCGCCCAACACCGCAAGGGCCGAGGCCGCGCCATGTTGCCCGCGCATATACAACGGAATCGCCAGCGCTACCGCCAACGCGGCACCGATCACGTGCTGCCAGCCCTGCGGGCGCTTGCGCGTGGCCAGCAACGCCAATACCAGCACCAGCACCCCCAGCGAGCCTGCAATCATGCGATGGAACTGCTCGCGCCACGCCTTGTGCGGCACCACCGGGCGGATCGCGGTGGCGGCGTGGTCGGTCACTTGCGCAGCATTGGTGGGCCATGCCACCTGGCCGTAGCAGGTCGGCCAATCGGGGCAGCTCAGGCCGGCATTGGACAGCCGCACAAACGCGCCAAACACGATGACACACGCCGCCAGTGCCACCGCCAGCCAGGCGATGCGGTGGAAATGGCGATACAGCACGGAACGCGGGGAGGAAGACATCAGCATCATCTTTTTGTTTTAGGCAAGCGCTTCAATTGATTTTAAGCAAGCGCGCCAGATCGGTGCGCAAATCCCCGGGGTCGAAGCCGGGTGCATAGCGCAGCACCACAAATCCGTTGGGATCTACCAGCCACACCGGGTCGCTATCGCCAGTGGCCACGTCTGCCTGCGTCAGGCCTGCGCGCAGGCCGGCATCGGCACGCAGCAGATACACCTCGCGCAGCCCATCCAGCGGCACTGGAGCCGCGCCGGCCCACAGCACATGCACGCGGTCAGCCTCGCGCCCCATCAACCGCCACACCTTGTCCAGATTTTCCAGCAGGTGTTGGCAGGCAGCGCGACGGGCACCCTCGCAATCACGCGGCATCGTCACCATGCGCCACGTGCGCGGGCTGTCTTGCCAGCGGTAGGACTTGCCATCGGCCAAGGTCGGCGAATAACTGCGCAGATCGCCATAGGGTTGCAGCATCTCGCCTTTGTTCTTCATTCCGTGCGGCCGCCAGCCGGCAAAGCGCAGTGCGCCGGCGGTCAACATGACGCCAAAAAACAGCAACAGCACAATCAGCAAGGTCTTGCGATTGTGGCGTAGTGCCGACGTTGCGGGAGTTGCGTCACTCATGATGTCTTCTTTCGTTTGAACGTCAGCACCAAGGCCACCACCAACACCGTGATCGCCAGCCCGAACCATTGCACTGCATAGCCTAAATGACGCTCGGGGGTCAGGGTGTTGGGCAGGATGTCCAGATCACGCTCGCCCGGTGCCAACATCACGCCGGCATCGCCGTGTGCATGTGCAGGATCCAGTCGCAGGACGCGGGGTGCAATGCCGGTGGGCAGGTGCAATGCCCTGGCCAGCGCAGGCACATCCATGCGCGCCGCCAACCAGCGATGTTCACCCAAGCTGGCCAGCGCTTGACCATACTGCAAGCCTTCGGCCGGCGGCGCGGCCAATAGACCACGCACCGCTTGCTCCGCGTGGGCCGGGCAGCCAAACACAGGCAGCGTGCGTGTGCCATTCAGTGGCCACCAACCGGCATCCAGCAACACCGCTTGACTGCCGATATCGGGCAGCAATACGCAATACATGCGCACACCTGCGCGCCCTGCGTGCTGCTGGTTGTCCAGCCACACGGTGACGTTGGCAATCCGCCCCTGCCCGCTTGACCAGTCGTAATTGGAGGCGCGTTTGGAATCCGATGCCAGCAGCAGCGGCTGCGGATGGCTGTGATCCAAGGCTTGTTGCGCCTGCGCCAGCATTGTCTGTTTTTCGTGCATGCGCGCCAGTTGCCAGCGCCCCAACCACGCAAACCCGGCCGCCAGCAGCAGTGCCAGCCACCACCACACCAACAATCGCCGCGTGATTGCGCTCATTGCACCGTATCATCCACCGCATCAATGCGGCTTGCCCGCGGCTGCCCGGCTTTGGAGAGAGATGTGAACGAGTCGCTGAAAATTCTGCTCATCGTGGGTTTCTTGATCCTCATCCTGTGGAACTTGGGTGCTGGCCTGTATTACATGCTGGTGGATAAAGGCCAGACCAAGCGCACGGTCAATTCGCTGACCAAACGGATTGCCCTGAGTATCGGTTTGATCCTGTTTGTGGTGTTGGCCATCAAACTGGGCTGGATCACCCCACATGGCGTGGGCCGTGCGCCGGGCTGAACCCTGATACCACTTGACGCACAAAGGCCGGCATCGCCGGCCTCTTTTTGTGCCGCCCTCTCCCCGCGTCGCGGAGAGCAGGAAGATCACAGCACGTAAACGAACAGGAACAGGCCCAGCCAGACCACGTCGACGAAGTGCCAATACCAGGCCACCGCTTCAAACGCAAAGTGGTTGTCCTTGCTGAAATGACCCTTGGCACAGCGCAGCCACATCACTGCCAACATGATCGTGCCCAAGGTCACGTGCGCGCCGTGGAAACCGGTGAGCATGAAGAACGTGGATCCGTAGATCCCCGAGCCCAAGGTCAAGTTCAGGGTGTGATAGGCGTGGATGTATTCGGTGGCCTGGAAGTACAGGAACAGGCAACCCAGCAGCACGGTCAGCCCTAGGAACAACATCAATGCGCCGCGCTTGGCTTCTTTCAGTGCATGGTGGGCAATCGTCACCGTCACGCCGGATGTCAGCAGGATCAGCGTGTTCAGCAGCGGCAAGCCCCACGCCGGCACGGTCTGGTAAGCCCCGCCGATATCGGCCGGGCCGTTGCTGGGCCAACCGGCGGAAAAGCCCGGCCACAGCAGTTCATGGGTGACAACCCCGTGACCTTCGCCATTGAGCCACGGCATCGCAAACTGACGTGCGTAGAACAACGCGCCGAAGAAGGCTGCAAAGAACATCACTTCCGAAAAGATGAACCACACCATCCCCATCCGGAATGAGACATCCACCTGCTTGTTGTAATGCCCGGCCAGTGATTCACGAATCACGTCGCCAAACCACTTGAACAAAATCGCCAACAGACTGGCAATGCCGATGAAGAACACCGTGCGGCCCCAGCTGACTTCGTTCAACCAGCACGCAAAACCGACCATGGTGGTGAACAACGCCACCGAGGCAAACACCGGCCATTTGCTGCCGTGCGGAACGAAGTAGATGTCCTGGTCGTGGCTGCCGTGCGCGGCGTGTGCATTGGCCATGGTGGTTTTCCGAAAGTTCAAAAAGGGTCAGGGCGCGGCGCGAACCGCTCCGGTTTGGCTATGTGCCGATGCAAGTGCAGCGGTCATCGCCTCGTTTTTATAGAAGGTGTACGACAAGGTGATGGTTTTCACGCCAGCCGGCAACGATGGATCCACGATAAAGCGTACTGGCATGTCGCGCGATTCACCGGCCGCCAAGGTCTGCGCGGTAAAGCAGAAACACTCGGTCTTGTTGAAATAACCCGATGCCCGCGCCGGCGCCACGGATGGCACCGCGCTGCCAACAATGGCGCGATCGGCTGCGTTCCTAGCAAAGTACAGAGCTTGGTACTGCCGCCCCACTTGCACCTGCATCGAACGCTGCTCGGGAGCAAATTTCCACGGCAGCTTGGAGTTCACGCCGCCATCGAACTGCACCGTCACCCACCGTGCATGGGGGTCGGCCTGATCACGGGTGGCGGCCACCGGCCCTTGCTCCAGCCGGATGCCAAACACTTTTTCGCAGGCGATGCGGTACAGCGGCACCAGCGAGAAGGTGAAGCCGAAGGCGAGCAGCACGACGCCGATCATCTTCCACACCCCCAACTCGCGGATGCCCGCCATGCTCAGCGCCCCATCCCGGTCAGCACGATGAAGCCGACATACACCAGCAGTGCAATCCCGCCCAGCAGCAACGCGGTGCGCTTGGCGCGCTTGCGGCGCGCCTCGATGACGGGGTCGGCTGCGGCAGAGTCGCGTGACATCAGACTGGCCGTCTCAGTGGTGGACATCGCCATGCGCCAGATCGCCGTCGCGGATCACCGGCGGCTTTTCAAAGGTGTGATGCGGGGCCGGCGACGGCACCGTCCATTCCAGGCCCTTGGCACCTTCCCACGCACGCGCTTCAGCCTTGGCACCATGCTTCTTCGAATGCAGCAGCAGGAAGGCCATGAAGAACGGGGTGACGAACATGCCAAACGCACCGATCGAGCTGACCAGGTTCCAATCCGCAAACACCACGTTGTAATCCGGGATGCGGCGCGGCATGCCGGCCAGGCCCAGGAAGTGCTGCGGGAAGAACAGCACATTGACGAACACCATGGTCCACCAGAAATGGATCTTGCCAAGCGTTTCGCTGTACATGCGGCCAGTCCACTTCGGCCACCAGTAATAGATCGCGGCGATGATCGCAAACAGCGCGCCGGTGACGAGCACGTAGTGGAAATGCGCCACCACGAAATAGGTGTCGTGGTACTGGAAGTCGGCCGGCACGATGGCCAGCATCAAGCCGGAAAAACCACCAATCGTGAATAGCACCACGAAGGAAATCGCCCACAACATCGGGGTTTCGAAGGTGAGTGAACCGCGCCACATGGTGGTGACCCAGTTGAATACCTTCACCCCGGTGGGGATCGAGATCAGCATGGT